>NZ_JBVKCZ010000026.1:0-142566 GCF_055634335.1 Streptomyces sp. NPDC111802
TCTGTCCCGGTGGTCGTCCGAGGATCTCGAAGCCGTCGCCATGGCGATCAACAACCGGCCCCGCAAGGTCCTCGGTTGGCGGACACCAGCCGAGGTCTTCGAGGAGCAGCTACGCTCGCTGCAACAGGCCGGTGTTGCAACGACTGATTGAACTCGCCCAGTTCACGTACCGCCTCCTCGATACCTCCCGCATCCCCCGTCAGATTGGTCCGCTCCCGCAGGACCGTGGCTCGCGCCGTCCGAAGGAAGGGCGTCAGAAAATCCGGGGGACCCTGCAGCGCGTCACGGAGCAAGGCTGACGCTTCATCAAGCGCATCGAGATCGCCCCGCTTGCCTTTGCCGAGCAGCCTGGCGGAACGTGCCAGCACCATGAGGACCGGCCCCGCCCGGTAGACGGAGAAGGGAGACACCAGCGCCAGCACGGCGGCAAACGGCAGATACAGGCCGACCAAGGCCGCGAGAGTCGGTGGATCGCGCAGGATCTGCGACAACCGTCCTTGACCACCGCTGTAGAACTCGATCCCGGCGGCGATGGCCCCGACCGTCCCCAATACGACCAGCGCCGCAAGCACGGCGCAGCGCCGGCGGCCGATGCTCCTTGCCCAGTACGTCCACACGGGCAGCTCGCCCAGCAGCCAGAACCACAACACTCCCAGAATGACCGACCCGGCGATCCCGGCGCCCACATGAACACCGCCGTACTGCCCGCTCAGGACGCTCAGACCGCTACCGATCACCACCTGACCGACGCCGATCCCGAATCGCCACGAGGCCCCCACGAACCCTTCCCCCTCCAAACCCCGCACACGCCGCGGCCATCCGACGCGGAGTGTAGTGCTCACCCCCTGCACCTGATCCTTGTTCCCGCTGCCACCGCGGGGGCCGCGACGCTGAGCACCTCACCATCGCGAGCATGCTCTTCAGGAGCTGGAGGGCGCCGAGGGACGTGCGGCTTGGACGCTGCCGTGGATGGCCTGGCTGATCCGGTCGGCTGTGGGGCTGGGGGTTGCGCTGTCCGGCGTTGAGCCGCCCGATCACCGCAATGCCACGAAGCGGTTGAGGGCACTGCGCGCACTGTCTCTGCTGCGGACAACTGCCCTCGCATTGGGCGGCTGTTGCGGGCTCATGGCCAGCCGCCGGCATTGAACCAGTAGCAGCCAGACCGAAAGCTTTCCGAGCGGAAGCGACGCGCGGACCGAGGTGCGCGGCACGGTCGGGTTTGGTGGCCTGTACGGCCGGCGAGCCCTTGGCGAACGGCCTTGAACTACGGAAACGCACCGGAAGGAGGGCATGGACACGGTTTGCGTTTTGACGTGAACGCAAAAACTCCCAAACCCGCATTTCTGCAGGTCAGGAGATTTTCCCGGAGTGCCCCCGACAGGATTCGAACCTGCGCACACGGCCCCGGAGGCCCCTTGCTACCCAGGCAACACAGCAGGTCACGGTTCCTTACGTGACAGATCAGGCAAGACGAGTCCACGGATAGTCCACGGCCGACTGAGCACCGTTTTTGGGCCCAGGTGGGGCGAGTTGGAGCCTGACCTGCAGCACCCGCTGGCTGTGTCATGCGCGGTCGGAGACACGGGGCCGGTCGACGACGGTCACGCTCCCAAACGCTACGACATGGAGCGAAACTGCAGGTCATCGGCCTGGATCGATTCCCGCGCGGCTATTGACTCTGCTGGCCTACTGAGGAGTAACCTCCTCCCGGCCTCCCCCCACAGAGCCAATCACCCGAGGTACGCGTTGAAGAAGTATGTGCTTTCCGCCCTCGTGAGCACTCTGCTTGCGTTCACATCCGCGGCTCCGGTCCGCGCCGCCGATGCATCGACTTTCGGCCCGTCCAGCCACCCTGTCCTGTTCGTCCACGGATACAGCTCGTCCGGCTCCTACTGGAACACCATGGCCAACGACTTCCGAGCCGACGGCTGGCCGTCGTCCCACCTGGACCAGTGGAGCTACGACTGGCGCCAGTCCAACGCCACCACCGCCCAGCAGCTGGCCGCCGAGGTGGACCGCCTGCTCGCGGCCACCGGCGCATCCAAAGTCGACATCGTCACCCACTCCATGGGCGGGCTGTCCAGCCGCTACTACTCCAAGAACCTGGGAGGCAGCGGAAAGATCGACGCCTGGGTCTCGCTGGCCGGCCCCAACCACGGCACCGACTGGGCCAACGGATGCGGATACGCCTCCTGCTTCGAGATGCGCATCGGGTCCCCCTTCCTCACCTCGCTGAACTCTGGCGATGAGACCCCGGGCACCCCGCGCTACGGCACCTGGTGGTCGCCCTGCGACACCATCATCAACCCGGACAGCAGCGTCTCCCTGAACGGCGCGATGAACACCCAGACTTCCTGTCTCGGTCATACCGCCATCGGCTCGGATCCGACTGTCTACGGACAGGTGCGCGACTTCGTCAACGGCTGAGGCGTCGCCTCATCACCGGGCAGTGGGGCCAGCAGCGCCCGGTCGGGAGCGCGCACTCCGCCGAAGGCCGGGGCACTATCCGGTCGCTGCCGTCCGCCGTCGTTGGCGTCAGCGTTGCCGTCACTGCCGTCGGCGACGACGTCGTGTGAGCACCGCTTTGGGAGTTCGATCCGGGCCTGCTCCGGCTGCCACTGCTCACCGACACGACGGCCGGACAGGGACGCTCGGGTACGCCTCCGTCCGGCGCCGTTGATGTCAGCCGCGGATGTCGGCGACCTTCTGATCCGTAGCTCTAGCCGGATCGGTCAGCAGCGGTCATGCCGGCCGTCTCATTGCTTCTGCGGTACGCCGCTGCTGTACGTCGTACGCGAGGAGTGCTGTCCCGAGAGTCAGGGCCTCGGTGAGCAAGCCCAAGCCTGGTCGCCCACTTGGGCGGTTCCCATCGAGCGAGGGGCATACTCATCGCTGAACCTCCTAGAGGTCTCGTGCCCATCCTGCCGCTCCCGCCGGGAAGCCCGCGCGGCAGGGTGGGCTCTGCTTTCACGTCGGCATGAGTGTGCACGAAACGCTTCCGCCCTCGCTTTGCGTTTGACTACAAACCGGATATCTCACGCGCGATCCACCATGAACCGCCATCCTTTGTGGCGTCTTTTCGCCGTGAGTATTCCGGCTGTGGCGGCTGCGTGCTGCCCGTTAGGTTCGCTGCGAGTGGAGGATGGAGACATGAAGACGGCAGCGGCGAGAGGTTGGCTCCGAGACTTTGGGCAGGAGCTGCCATGGGGCAAGTGATCATGGCCCCTTGAGCTTCCGGCGAGTCGGGCAGTCTGTGGACCTGCCTGTTAAAGCACGACGTTGGGGCCGTGATCTTCGAGGCTCGTCCCATGGTGGCTGCCTAAGGTCTCGGAGCCAACCGGCCCATCGGCGTTCTCACAGTTCTCTACTCGGGCCCGCACTCGCTGCGGCCCAGGGCTTGGCCCCGGCACCGAAGCCGCAGAGGGGCCAAAGCCCAAGGGCCAGCCCGCGCTCGCGCGGGCACTTGATGAAGTAGTCCATGCCTTCTGCATTGGACACGCCCCAGGGGGCGGCGGAACTCGCCGAGTCCCTGCTTCCTCAGCTTGGGAACCGCTGGCTGCACACTCAGGCCCTGGCTGCTCGGGCAGAAGAGGCTTCCGCGTCCGTGTCCGTGGCTGACCGGGATCACCTGGTCGCCGCTGCGTGGCTTCACGACATCGGCTACGCCCCCGAGCTGAAGGAAACCGGCTTCCACCCACTCGACGGTGCCCGCCACCTGGAAGCAATCGGTGCGCCAGGCCGTTTTGGCCTCCCCGCTCGCGGCCCGGCCGTACGACCTTCGGCACTCGGCGCTGTCGACCTGGCTCAACTCCGGCGTCGACCCCACCGAGGTTGCGGAGCGGGCGGGCAACAGCGTCGAGGTGCTGCTGAGTCGGTACGCGAAGTGCCTCGACGGCCGTCAGGACGTTGCCAATCGCCGGATCGCCGAGTTGTTGGACGCTGCCGTCCCTGAATGAAGTGACGGAAGTGTCCGAGCCCAACCTACTCGCGAGAGTAGGTTGGGCTTCTTTGGATGCTGGGGCGAAGGAAGGCGTGGCAGAGGATTGCCTGTGGCAACTCGCAGCAGGTCGCAACGAGTATCTGAACTAGGCCTGCCACCTGGCCCGGAGCCCCTGAGTACGGCACTGTGTCCCCGACTGATCGAGTCAGGCTAGGGGGAATTGGCGTTGTGGGAGCAGTTGCCAGCTTTGCTGGGTGTTGTAGTTGGAGCCGCGAGTTCCTTCGTGGCGACGAACATCACGGAGCGGAGCCGGTGGCGACGAGGCAGAACCGAGCGGTGGGATGAAAAGAGGCTGGACGCGTATGCGTCCTACGCCAACACCTTGAAGCAGCAGCTGAGCGTTGCACAGCGCATGGGTGCGGCAAGAGGGTTTCCGCATGCAGTGGACCCGCTGGATCCCGAACAGGGCATGACGCAGCTCGCCGAGAATGAAGTACGGCGTGCAGCCGTGTGGGAATCCGTGCTGCTGATCGGCGACGCAGAAACGATCGGGGCGGCACGTAAGTGGCACGAAGCTGTTTGGAACGTTGAGCTGTACGCGCGCGGTCTGAAGGATGATCCTGCGGGATGGACAAGGGCCGTGCAGCAGGTGAGCCGAGCGCGTGACGCCTTCTATGCCCTTGCGCGACGTGATCTTGATATATCAGGGCCGCCTCCCCCTTCTGGTAACTGGCCGCGGGTCTGGCAGCAGGAGGACGAGCCCGGCGACGGGACCTGATCCCGGCACACCTCCGACACGCGCACCTGCGGCATGACGGCCCCTGGACTACGGTCCGGCGGCCTCGGTATTTTCCGGGCCTGACCTGCGGATACCTGGCCTTCGGCCAGTCCACGCATAGTCCACGACCCCCGACATACAGCCGCTCCGAGCGGCACACGCCTGCACATACGCGAAGACCCCGTCCTCAGCTAAAGCGCTGATGGCGGGGTCTTTGGGCACCTGAATCAAGGTGCCCCCGGCAGGATTCGAACCTGCGCACACGGCTCCGGAGGGCGTGTCTCAGAGACCACCAACAGCACTGCTGACCTGCGCATACAGTTCGGCATGGCGTCAATGCGACGGGCCCCTATCGCATACCGTGCGCGGTCGCCCTTCACTCGACGATGCGGCACTCGACTGTAGGGCGTGCTGAGGCCAACCCGGTGGAGAACGCGGAGCAGCCTGCTCTAGCTCGGTGCATGTGCGGCAGGAGCGGCCCGGGAGACATCGTTCCTTCTTCGCCTTCTCGTGCACTCCAGCCACGTCGGAGCCTAAGATTAAGGGTGCGGAAGAATGGTGCCAAATGGCTCAGAGCTAGGAGACACCTTCGCCTCCACTTGCATTGTCGCTTACTGGCTCACCACTCTAGGGGGAATTAATGGGTGATGCGGGACCCGAATATGTAGCAGTGCGCCCTTGGAGTAATCGCGCTTTTTCAATGCCGGCACTTACTGGTGGCTCGCTTGGGCAAATCCAGGTCCTTCGCATCCTCCTAGCATCCCTCAAGGATGGTATCGATCCAAACGAACCGATCGCGGTTCCGGGGGAGCCGGGAACAACGACTACTATTTCTGCAATGGGGCAGAGGCTGCAACCGGCTGGTTTGGTAGCACGAACAGGGAGAAATTCATGGATCCTTACTCCCGCTAGCGAGACTTGGCTAGACAGTGGGGACAACGGGTTCCTCATCTCGGTACTCCATTCAAACATTCGCTATGTGGGGGAACTGCTTCACGAATCACGGCAGGGTCGAACGCAAAACGAGCTACTTGAGATAGCTGCGGATAAGTATGGCTGCTCCTGGAATACCCTCGACCAGATCCACCGGCGTACTGCATGGTTGCGGTCAGGAGGATTCTTGGAGCTGGATTTCCGGCACCAGGTTACGCCGACGACTGCAGGGATCCAGCTCTGTGAAAGGCTGGAAGTGGCCCAGCCCGGAACAGTCAGTAGGCGGCCGCAAATTAGCACTGTTGTGGCCACACTGCCACCCGCGCACGACCTAGTTAGCGCCGCGCTGGAATCGACGGATCTGAGCCAGCGCAAGCCGTATATTGGATACATTCCTAGGAGTGAGGGTGACGCACTTAGGTCGCTTCGAAAATTTTCGCTAGAAATGAAGGAAGAGAAAACGCGAGAAGAGATCGATAGATTCACCTCCGTGGAGTTCGGGCTGCGGCCGTCGTCTACCGCTTCTGCCCTCAACACGCTGAAGAATGCGGGACTCGTTGAGAAAGTAGGCTTCAACGCCTTTAAATCGACCGAACTGGCAATCGCATGTGCTTCCGCCGAGCTAGATTTGGATTTCCTCCGGGTTCTGCATACGAGATTTCGATTCTTCGGTGAGGTTCTGGAAGCGCTAGACGAAGTTGACACGCCTCGCGATCTAGCGGAAATGGCGAAGGCCCGTTATGGGCTGCCACGTGAAGACATAGCGGAAGTTAGAACCCGCCTCCAGATGTTTCGTCAGTGTGGCTTGATCGAGGAAGCCACCTTTGGGCGCTATCGAGTTCTACCTCTGGGGCGAGCGCTGCTCGCTGAGATGCCTAGCGAGGTGCTTGACTCTCCGGAGGCGCAACAGGCAGCGGAGAGCAATAGCGAAGGTGATAGTGGGAGCCCTGCTGTAAATTATCAGGACTTGTCCATCGAGCTACGCGCGGCGTCTCGAGCGTCCGCCAACCCTGAACGCTTCGAGAAATCCGTGGCTGACGCATTTAGTTACCTCGGGTTTGATGAACAGCTACTGGGAGGTTCCGGCCAGACAGACGTACTGATCACGGCCAGTCTTCCCGGAGATATGCGGTTCAGTGCCATCGTAGACGCTAAATCTTCCACCTCCGGGAAGATCGGCGAGCAGCATATCAACTTCGACACCCTAAAAGAACACAAGACAGCTAACTCCGCAGAGTACATATTGGTTGTCGGTCCGAGTTTTCCTGGCGCCAGGCTAGTAGCTAGGGCGGAAACTCATGGTATTGGGCTTCTTGATGTTGAGCAGCTTAGCGAAATAATTAAGCGACACGCTGACGCACCGCTGACGCACCGCTGACGCTTTCTGACTTGCGCAACCTGTGCGATAAGACAGGTCTCGTAACTGCATCGGTGCTTGAGCGGAACTGGTCAGCCGAGAAGCGGGCGTACAGATTGTGTGACCGGGTCCTACGCCAGCTTGCAATGGAAGCTGCTAACGCAGATACCTTCACCACAGGAGCGCTTTCTGCACACGATCTCTATCTAATTTTGCGCTCTGAAGCGGCGGATCCCCCGACCCCGCCCGAGATCGAATCCGTGCTTTCGTTCCTTTCGTCAGACTTGGTTCACGCAGTCCGAAAGAACGGAACGCAGTACGTGATACTCGAAGACCCTCTTACGACAGCGCGTCGCCTGCAACGATTCGCTTCGAGCATCCTTGCGGACGCTATGGACTGATATTCAAGGCTGGAGCGGCTCCGGGGACGCCGACCCTCACGCGTATGCAGATTACGTAGGAGAAGTGCGTCTACCGCGCATTTTCTTTTGGCGCGCGAAGGCGAAGCGAGAGACTGATGGCTCAGCCAGTTCAATGCGCGACCTCCACGGAGGTTGCTTGGTCATGGGAAGCTTGAGCGAGATGACACCTGGACGGAAGGGGAGAGCGCGTGGCGCAGCAGGCCAGCCCTCGGGGAACCTTCATGCAGATCGCAGAGGTGGTGAAGGCCCAGATCAAGGCGGACCAGCAGATGACACAGCTGCCCGCTGCCGGAGACCTCATGAGGGATCACGGTGTCTCGCGCGGGGTCGTGCTTCGCGCCTTCAAGGAGCTTCAGGCGGTTGGAGTCGCCGAACCGGTGCGGGGTGGTCGGTGGCGCGTCGTACGCCAGGGCGAGCAGGTCGACCGGCGCCGGCTGGAGGAGCGCATCGCCGACATCATTGCGGCCGAAGGGTTCGAGGTGGGGGCCAAGTTCCTCAGTGCGTCCGATCTGATGGGCAGGTTCGGGGTCTCCCGACCGACCGTGAGTAAGGCGCTCGACAAGCTCGAAGCCGCCGGCGTGCTGGCGAGCGAAGGTCAGGGCAAGGTGCGGACAGTCCGTACGGTGCCGAACCGAGAGGAGCGTTCGTAGCTTGTCGAAGTTGACGGAGTGGGCCTATCCCCTCGCGGAATCCCTGCTCGCTGAGCCGCTACCGCGGCGGTGGCAGCACTGCTTGGGTGTCGCTAAGCGGGCACGATCCATCGCGCTCATCCTCGGAGAGGACGCCGAGTTGATGGAATCCGCGGCAGTCCTTCACGACATCGGCTATGCGCCCGACCTTGCCAAGACCGGCTTTCATCCTCTCGATGGCGCCCGCTATCTCCGGGACGTCGCAGACGCCGACGAACGAGTCGTGCACCTGGTGGCCCACCATTCCTGCGCATGGATGGAGGCCGAAGCCCGCGGCCTGCGCGAGGAGCTGGAGGGGGAGTTCCCCCGCGAGAGCGCGCACCTCAACGACGCGCTCTGCTACTGCGACATGAACACCACGCCCGACGGCACCCCCACGAATCCTGTGGACCGGATCAACGAGATTGCCGGGCGCTATGGGCCCGACAGCCTGATCGGGACGTTTATCCGTCGCGCTGAACCCGAGATCCTGGCGTGCACGGCGCGCGTTCTCGAAAGGGTCGCCGAGGCCAAGCGTCAGCCGATGTAGGGCGCCGTCCGGCTCCGGTCCAGCGCGTGCTCGATGCGGAGCCGCATCGTGGGGTGGATGTCCAACTCCCGCAGGTCCGTTGGGGCAACCCAGCGGACCTGCGTTGTCTCGTTGCTCGTACGCAGCTCCCCACTGACCGGGCGCGCGCGGAAGCAGATGCTGAACTGCTGGCGGACCTCCCCGTCGTCGTACTGCATTACATGACCAGGGTCGGTGTAGATCCCGGACATTTCGACGACTTCGGACTTGATGCCCGTCTCTTCCCACACCTCGCGCACCACGGTGTCGCTGATGGATTCGCCCACGTCGTGGCCGCCGCCGGGGAGTGCCCAGCGCCCGTTGTCGGATCGCTGAATCATGAGCACCTGCCCCGCGTTGTTCTGTACGAACGCGACGACCGACGGCACGACCGAGTTGGCTGGCGGGGCGTCCGGGTCGTGCAAGTAGTCGATGCGTCCCATGCTCAAACTCCCGTGATGTCGTATTCGGTTACTGGCCTGGCGCCTTCCCAGGTCTGCTGAACGCTATTGGCGAAGGTGTCGAATAGTCCGCCTCCGGGGAGCTGCCGCAAGTGGAGCACGGGTGCCATATACGCGCCGATGCCGTACACGTGCGTGTTGACCAGCATCTCGTCGTCAGCGCAGTAGATCGAGTTGTAGAGCACCGTGTCGTGCAGGCGGAAGGCAATCTCGGGGTGGCTGGAAAACAGCGGGCGGTAGTTGACCAGCGCATTACGGATCTTGCCATCCATGATGCGATGACCTTCGTCGATGCCGCGCCGGATGACGGCTTCGCACTCCGGATCGCCCATGAGCACTCGGATGCGGACGCCGCTCTCGGACTTCCCCTTCAAGGCCGAGAAGAAGAGCGGGTCTTCCGCCAGGTAGATGCCGGCGTACACAAGGATGTCGATGCGCTCCGTGGCGCGCTCGCACATCTCCCGCCAGAGGGTTGACGGCACGACATGCCGATGCGGGTAGACGGCCAGGATCTCTGCCTTGCTGAGGTCGGCTGCGGAGTCCAGCGTCCGGGAGTCCTCCCATAGCGTCGTCACGTCAACGTTGAGCACTGCTGCCGTTGCGTACTGGTGGCGCCGGTACGGCACCTTGCCCTGAGTGATCCAGCGCTCCACGGTCTTCGGGTTGACCTTGATCTCGTCCGCGAGGCTCTGAACGGTCATGCCGCGGGCTAACAGGGCTGACCGCAACCGCTCGTTGGACATCTGCACCCCTTCGAGGGACATCTAGGGAGCTCTTGACGGTAGTCAGCTGAGCGAGAGCTGTCCACGTACGGGGTAACCAACTCCCCTGACCTGGGGCGATTCTGATTGTGCGCCAAGAAGTCCCGGCGCAAAACCAAGAGGTTCCGTCGCTGTACTTGACGAACTCCCATGCAGTACCTGTAAAACAGGTACTGCAGTACAGCCGCCAGGAGAGCCCGGAAGGGCCTTACCGGCGGCGCTCGTAAGCGCTTGACCTGCAAGACCGCAAGATCAGGAGCCCCGCGTTGGACGGGGGGAGGGCACCGGACAGTCGCCTGTTTCAGGCGATCCCTTGGCAGTCCGGATGGCAGACCGAAAGGTCAGGTCTCTGCCTACAACGGGGCCCTAGCGAGCTGTTCCTTGATCCGGCAGCCGCGTCCCCGAAACGAGACCACTCAGCCACCGCAGTTACCTGCGGCCGGTTGCCTCCCCCGCTCGTCTCGTACGAGCGGGGCTGAGGGGAGCCGGAACAGCTCTTTCATCGCTCCACCACCCCCCTGCCTTCGAGGCTCGGGGTCTCTCCGGGGTGGTCGTCTCTCGCCAAAGACCGCGACCGCCCCGGCATCCCTTCGATGTCAGGAGACTTGTCATGCGTACGTACATCGGCCGCCAACAGGCCGTCTCTGCAGAGGACTTCGCCGAACTGGCGCTCGGTACCCCGGTTGAGCTGTGGCTCGGGGTCGAGGGTGAGACGGACGAAGAGCGCGCGGCCCGCGAGGACGCGGCGCGCGACATCCTCGCCGACAACCCGGACCTTCCTGATGATCTGGTCCGCATCGCTGCTCGGATCATCGAGGAGAACCCGGACCTGTTCGATGTCATCCCCCTGGTTCGCCCCGCCCGCCGGCGCACGGCGCGCAAGGGGGCTGCGGCATGAGTGAGCTGCTGTTTGCCGCTGCGGCTGGAGTGCCGATGGCGGCCGGATGGTCCCTCCATGCGCTGCGCCTTCGCCGCCGTGTCGAGGCTGCCCGCCGTGACCCGCTCACCGGCCTGCTGACCCGCGACGCGTTCACCCAGCGCGCCACGAAGGTGCTGGCGGGCGGTCGCAGCGCGGTCTACGTCATCGACCTCAACAGGTTCAAGGACATCAACGACACCCACGGGCACGCGGCCGGAGACGCGGTCATCGCGGCCACCGGCCGACGGCTGACCGAGTGGGCAGCGGTCAACCTGGGCACGGTGGCCCGCCTCGGAGGCGACGAATTCGCCGCCGTCGCCCGAGTGCTGAGCCTCGGCGATCTGTCCTGGACGCTCAGCGAGCTGACCCGCGCCATCGAGCAGCCGGTCACCGTCGACCGCCACACGCTCACGGTGGGCGCCTCCATCGGCGCAGTCGCCTACGACCCGGCCACGGACGACGTGGACCTGTCCACGCTGCTGCGCCTGGCCGATGAGCAGATGTACGCGGCCAAGCGCTCCGGCGCCGACTGGCTGACCGCTCTGGATCTCACTCCGCAGAGCGAGACGGTCAACGGTCGTCGCGCCGGTCGCCGCGGCACGTCCGGCGGAACGGAGGCCGCGGCATGACCACGAATCCGTCCACTCCCGAGGCACCCGCAGAGGGCGTGCCGCCGCTGACCCGTCCGGAAATGGGACTCGCCGGAGTCGGCGCGCTCGCCGCGGCCGGAGTCGGCGCGCTCGGTCTGATCTCCTCTTTCGGTTCGGTCTCGGAACCCGCCGCAAGGTGGGGGTTCGCCGATCCGTGGATGCTGCCGGTCGGGATCGACGTGGCCATCCCGGTGTTCACCGTGGCCAACCTGCTGCTGATCCGTATGGATATGGCGCTGGCGTGGGTGCGGTTCGTGCCCTGGGTGCTCACCCTGGTCACCTGCGGACTGAACGTCGCCGCCGGACACGGTGTGTGGGCGAAGGTCGCGCACGGCACGATGCCGCTGCTGTGGGTGGTGTTCTCCGAGATCGGCGCGCACATCTACGCCGTTCGGATCGGCGCCGCCACTGGCCGCCGGATGGAAAAGATCCGCTGGTCTAGGTGGCTGCTGGCGCCGCTGTCGACGTTCGCCCTGTGGCGGCGTATGACGCTGTGGGAGATCACCTCTTACAGCGTGGCGCTCACGTGCGAGCGGGAGCGGCTGCTGGCCCGTGCGGATCTGCACGAGCGGCACGGTTGGAAGTGGCGCTGGAAGACCCCGCGGCGTGATCGGGTGATGCTGCGCATGGGCGAACTCGCCCCGGCTGCCGAGCAGGAGACGCCCGCTGAGCCCCCGGCGGTGAATCCGCCGGCGCCCGCGGCGGAGCATAAGCCGCGTCCGCCCCGCCGGACCCCCGCCAAGCCCAAGGGCAAGGCTCAGCGAACCTTCGAGGATGCGCTGAGCGAGGCGCGCAAGGTCACCGTGGACTGGCCCGAGGCGGAGCTGACCGCGGACCGTCTGCGTACCAAGCTGCATGTCTCGCAGGCCAATGCCCGCAAGCTGCGCGACATCCTCAAGGGCGAGCGCGCCGACGGCCAGCAGCTGCACGCGGTCGACGACAACGCCGTTACCGATTCGGGTCAGGATGACGCATCGGCTGAGGCCGCCTGATGCCCGCGGCGTTCGGCAAGTGCTTCGACCCTTCCGGTAGTCGGTTCGGCATCCCTACCTATCCGTGGCGCTACGCCCCCGACGGGCTCGCCACCCGGCGGCAGTTACGGGCCCGCGGCTTACGTCCGGGCGGTCAGCCGATAGCGGCTCAGGTGCTGCGCCCGCGCTATCGGCGCGGCCCGCTGGTCGCCTACCTCTATCGCGTCGACCGTGCCAAGCCCGTGCGGCCGATGACGCCCGGCAGGTGGGCCGCGCTTGCCAAGGCGATGTGCGCCCGCCGCACCTGCCCGGCCTGCCGCACGGATGCCGGGTACGTCATCCCGGCCTCGCTCGGCACGTGCGTTCCCTGCGCCTACCCGGACACCCCCACCACGTCCTGAACACCCCGAGGAGAAGCCGACGATGCCCAAGCCCAACACATCCCGTCTGGACCGCGAGATCCGGCAGTCCACCCGCAAGCTCGACGCCGTCCGCAAGCGCGAAATGTGGCCGCTGACCGGCCGCGAGCGGCGCGCCGTCCTCGCCGGACTGGCCTCCGGCGCACGCAACGTCGTCCGCGGCAAGAGCCCCTCTCGTGCCGAACGCAAGCTGGAAGACGCCTGGGGCGGTGCCGAGAGGCGCCTGTCCGGCGAGATCTCCGCCCTGGAGACCGCGCGGCAGCGGATCGTCAACGAGGCCGCCACCGCGAAGGCCGCCAAGAAGTCCTCCAGCTGGTGGTGACCGCGCCGACCACCAGCGCCCACACCACTAGCTGACCTACCCGCATTGATCCGGCGGGGCCCGGCCGCTCACCTCCTACAGCGACGGCCGGACCCCGCCTCTCCTCCCATGGGAAGGAACTGCTCAAGTGAACCAGCCCGACGACAACGAATTCTTCAACCGACTCGAAGCCGAGATGAGCGGCGAGGTGGTCGACCTCGACAAGGCCCGATCCGCCCGCGCCGGGTGGGCCGCCCCGACTGCCGACCCGGTACCCGACTCCCGCCCGACTGAGTCCGGTGCCGAGTCGGCCGACTGGGATGAGGAGGAGTCGGCCGACTCGGTCGCCCGACCGGTCGACCGGCCCGACCTTCCGGCGCCGGGTGTCACCACCTACAAGCGTCGGCCGATCCTGCCGAGGTGGCTGACCTCCAAGCCGGGGTTCGTCTCGACCGCGCAGCGGGCCATGGGCAACGCCTTCTACGCCACCGCCTTCCACGGCATCCGCACCCCCTGGTACACGCTTCAGCTCACGCTGAACGCGCCGCGCGGTGCGGCCCGGTTCGTGAAGGACACCAACCGGTGGGTGTGGGACGCGGAGGGTGCTCCGCTGCGCGAGTACGAGGTGCGCAGGGAGAACACCGCCGAGTACCTGAAGCTGTCGCGGCAGCGCGACGGGCGGGTACGGCTGCGCGTGCTGGTGTCGACCGTGGCGGTCGTGTTCGGCGCCGCGTTCGCGCTGACCCTGTACGTGCTGGCCCCGGGATGGCTCGGGGTGATGGCGACGGCCGCGGTGCTGGTCGCCGGGTTCTGGGGCGCTCCGCAGGATCATCCCGTGATCGGGCCCGCGGTGCTCAAGACCGAGATCCAGAAGCTCACCGGGCCGATCGTGCTGCGCGCCCTGGACAACATCGGCAACCCGAAGCTGACCGCCGCCATCAAGAAGGGCGGCGACATGAACGGGATGCGCTTCACCTCCGAGATCACCCGCGACGGGCCCGGCTACCGGGCCGACCTCGACCTTCCCTGGGGTGTGACCCCGGAAGACATCATGGACGCCCGCAAGCCGCTCGCCTCGGGTCTGCGCCGCAAGGTCGGCTGCGTGTGGCCGTCGGCCGACCCGACCGAGCACGAGGGTCGGCTGATCCTGTGGGTGGGCGACAAGCCCATGAACGAGACCACCAAGCCCGCGTGGCCGCTACTGAAGTCGGGGCAGGTGGACCTGTTCAAGCCGGTCGTGTTCGGCAACAACCAGCGCATGGCCGACGTGGCCGTCACGCTCATGTTCGCGTCCGTGGTGGTCGGGTCCATCCCGCGCATGGGCAAGACGTTCCTGATGCGGCTGTTCCTGCTCATCGCCGCCCTCGACCCGCGCGCCGAGCTGTACGCGTTCGACTTCAAGGGCACCGGCGACTTCGGCGCACTCGAACCCGTCTGCCACCGCTACCGGGCCGGAGACGAGGACGAAGACATCCTCTACGTCCTCGAATCGCTGCGGGAGCTGCGCACGGAGCTGCGCCGGCGGGCGAAGGTCATCAAGTCCCTGCCCCGCTCGCGCTGCCCGGAGTCGAAGGTGACCCCGGAGCTGGCGAACGACAAGTCCCTTGGGCTGCACCCGATCGTTGCCGGGTTCGATGAGTGCCAGGTGCCGTTCGAGCACGAGAAGTACGGTGCGGAGCTCGAAGAGATCGCAACCGACCTGTGCAAGCGCGGTCCGGCGCTGGGCATGGTGACGCTGTTCGGCACGCAGCGCCCGGACGCCAAATCGCTGCCCACCGGCATCAGCGCGAACGCGGTGCTGCGGTTCTGCCTGAAGGTCATGGGTCAGCCCGCCAACGACATGGTGCTGGGCACGTCGATGTACAAGGCCGGATACCGGGCCACCATGTTCTCCCGCTCCGACCGCGGCATCTGCTGGATGGCAGGCGAGGGTGACGACCCGCGCATCGTCGCCTCGGCGTTCGTAGACGCGGTCGGCGCCGAGACGGTGGTGGCCCGCGCGCGCAAGATGCGCGAGGAGTACGGCAACGTCACCGGCCACGCCATCGGCCAGGAACCCGAGAGCGGCGAGGCCGCTTTCGACCTGCTCGCCGACATCCTCAGGGTGGTCGCGGCCGACGAGGAGAAGGTGTGGAACGAGAAAGTCGCCGCCCGCCTCGCCATGCTGCGCCCGGAGGTCTACGGCGGGTGGAAGGCCGAGACGGTGACCTCCAACCTCAGGCCGCACGGCGTGAGCGCGCAGGACGTGTGGGGCACCACCGACAAGGGCAAGGGCACCACCCGCCGCGGCATCGCCCGCGCCGACATCACAGAAGCCATCACCCAGCGTGACGGAAGGCGGTCCGGGGGATGACCGCGCAGCGGTGCTAGGTCTAGCAGCTCGCGCTGCTAGACCTAGCACCCCTACTAGCACCCCAAACCGGCTCTGATCAGCAACCTCGCACCTAGCACTTCACCTGCGAGAACGCCGGAAATCCCGCCTGGAAGGCACCCCATGACCCTCCTCCTCCTTACTAGCGCCTGCCTGCTCGCCATCACTCTCGGTTACGCGAGCCTGTGTCGGTCAAGCCCGTACGGCGACTGCCGCAAGTGCCGCGGCTTCGGCTTCGCGATGAAGACCGACCGCAAGGGCCGCATGAAGCGAGGCAAGGACTGCCGCCGCTGCAAGGGCCTCGGCAAGCGCATACGCGTCGGCCGCCACCTCTACAACCTCTGGCTGCACGTCTACCGCGACGGCACCAACACCCACACTCCGATCGCTGCTAAGCGGCCTACCCCGAAGGGATAGCCCGATGGCCGTCACCATCTCCCTGGTCGCCCTGTTCGGCCTGGTCCTGTTCTTCCTGCTGCGCTCCAACACCCTCGGCTACGGCTCCGCGTTCGTCGCCGTGATGTTCGGCTTCTACCTCGCCTCCACGGGCGCCTCCGAGCCAGTGACCGAGCTGACCGCCGCCGTCGTCAACGCCCTCGGCAAGTTCTAGGAGACCGGCCATGAACGAACAGACTGTGGCGCGCCACTGGCTCGCCGCCGCGCTGCCCAAGGCAGCGCCCGCCATCGCCACGACGACCGTGCTCGCACTCGCCCGGATTTGGAACGTCAATGGCGCCGAACACTCGGTCGGCAACGCCGTGCTGATGACCGTGCTCTCGCTGGGCGCTGCTGCCGCGGGTGTGGTCGCGGGCAACGCCACGGGTGACTCCGTGCTTACCGGGACCGCGTTCGCCGCCTCCGGCGCGCTCGCCTTCGCCGGGGTGGCCGGATACTCCGACGGGCTCTCGCTGCCCCTGCTGCTGTGGTCCCTGGCAACCGCCGGCGCCTACGGGCTCGCTGCCCGCTACTGGCGCCACGACCGCCGCGAAACGGTCGCGTACGAGCGGCAGACGAGCGAGCGGCGCGAGGAGTACGCCCACATCGAGCGCGTCGAAACCGTGCGCTCTACGACGCAGATCGAGGTGGCCCGCAGCGGCGCCGCCTACGCCGAACAGCTCGCGCAGGCACTCGTCACCCGCGCCGCGCTGCCCGGCTTCGACCCCACCGCCCTGGAACGCGCGGGCCTGCCCGCCCTACCCGCCGTCGACACCGGCAAGGAGCACTGAGCCATGTTCGAGATCCGCGTCATCTGCGACCCGGCCGACACCGACCGCGTCAGCGACGCCCTGTCGCAGGCCTTCACCGTCGACTCCGTGCGTCAGTACCCGACCCGCGGCGGCGAGCGGATGCGGCTGTACGTCACGGCCGACCACCACAGCAACACCGTCCCGTGGCCCTCCCCGGGAGAGGCGTACGCGCTCGCGCCGGGCATCGTCAGCGAGATGGGATGGACCGCCTGGCAAGCGGCCAACCAGCCGTTTGACACCCGGCTGCCGCGTGAGTTCTGGCTCCGCAAAGCGGCGTTGCTGGACCGCCTCGCCCTGCAAGACGTCGCCGACGACGCGGCCGAGGCAGCGGACGAGGCGGCCGAGCGGCTGATGAGCCTGGACGAGGCGGCCGTCATCTGCGACCCGCGCTACTACGTACGACAGCAGTACGCCCACTGGATCACCCACCAGTAGCTATGGCTGGGGCGGTCGCCTCTCGCCAAAGACCGCGACCGCCCCGGTTCTCCGTCCCTTCGACAGAAACAGGAGACCTCCAGCATGACACCTGACCGTGCCACCGCGCTGCCTCGCAGCTCGGCCCCGGCCGGACACCACTTGCGCACCGCCTTAACACTGGCCGCCGCGGGGCTGCCGGTCCTGCCGCTGCGCGGGAAAGTCCCTTTCGGGAATTGCCCCACGTGTTCGGACGGGGCTTGCGGCGGACGCCCGCACATGAAGAGCGCAGGCACCTGCCAATGCCCGAACGTCTGCCACGCGTGGGCCGCCGCCACTACCGACCCCGGTGTCATCACCTGTGCGATCTGGGCTCCCGCGTGGCGTCAGGCCGCGGCCGTCGCCTACCACCCCGCAGGTGCCGGGCTGACTGTCGTGGACCTCGACAGCGCGGCGGCCGTCGCGTGGGCGCGCCAGACCCTGCCCGCCACTCGCACCGTGTTGACGACGCGTGGGGAGCACTGGCTCTACCGGGGGGTCATGCAGTCGCATAACGCGGTCCGGCCCGGTGTGGACGTCAAGTCGCGCATGGTCTACGCCCGGTGGCTCGGTCCCGGCACCGGGCGCATGGCGGACCTACCGGCGGCCGTCCGTGCCCTGGTCGTGAAGGAAGAGACCACCCCCGCCGGGGGGAGGGTGGTTTCTTCTGTCTCCGAGCGCGCCGCCTGGGACCGGACCGTCGCCACCGGATGTAGGCACACCGAGCGGTACGTCCGCACCGGCCTGGAACGTGGCCTCGCCCTGATCCGCAGCCGCGCCGAATCCGGCGCCGGATCACAGGCCTTCGGGGTGGCTCGCTTCCTGGCAGCCCAGCACACGAACTGCCCCGGACCGTGTGGGCTCGACGCCCTTGGCTCTCTGATCGTTGACGCGGCCGTCTCCGTCGGCGTCCCCGAGCCCTACGCCCGCCGCGCGGTCACCAACGGCCTCAGCGCTACCGAGAGGGGCGCCGGATGACTTACAAGCCCCGCAATCCCCTGAAACAGCGTCAGAACGCCACACAGGGCGCGCGACGGGCCACCGTAGGCGGACGAAAGAACGTCGCCGAAGGCGTCCGCATTGCCCTTGGCTCTGACCCGCAGGCCAACGATTCCACCGAAGGGAGGGCAGCCTCATGACCACACAGCCTGTGGACAGCCCCGACCTATGGGCCGGACTGCCCACCCTCGACGAGCCGCCCGCGCCCGTGTGGGAGGAGCCCGTTCCCCTCGCCGGACCCCGCAAGCTCGCCGACTTCCCCGTCGGCGCGCTGCCGGACTGGCTGCGTGAGTTCGTGGCCGCGGTCGCCGAGGAGACCCAAACCCCCGTCGACCTCGCCGGATGCATCGCCCTGTCCGTCCTCGCCACGGCGGCCGGCGGCCGGTCGGTCGTGCACGTGCGCGGGAACTGGCGCGAGCCCACCAACCTCTACGTCGTCGTCTCCCTGCCACCCGCCAACCGCAAGTCCGCCGTGTTCGGCCTGCTCACCGACCCGCTGTACGAGGCCGAACAACAACTGCGCACGCTGACCCAACCGGCCATCGTGGAAGCAGAGATGACCGCCCGCCTCGCCAAGGAGGCAGCCGACAAGGCCACCGCCAAGGCGGCGTCCGCGAGCGCGGACGAGCGGGATGAGCTGGTCTCCACTGCGATCGCGTTGGCGCAGACCGCGGAGAGTGTCAGCGTGCCGGCCAAACCGCAGTTGCTCGCCGACGACACCACCGCCGAGACGGTCACGTCCCGCATGGCAGAGCAGGGCGGCCGGATCGCTGTCATGTCCGCTGAGGGCGACATCTTCGACATCATCGCCGGACGCTACTCCGGCAAGCCCAACATGGGTGTCTTCCTCAAAGGCCACGCTGGCGACCGCCTCAAGGTCGACCGGCAGACCCGCGAGGAATACATCGAACACCCCGCCCTCACCATGGGCCTGTGCGTGCAGCCGCAGGTCTTGGACGACATCGGGCGGCAGGACGGATTCAAGGGCCGCGGCCTGCTCGGCAGGTTCCTCTACTCGGTACCTGAGTCGCTGGTCGGCCGTCGCAAGATCGAGCCGGACCCCATCCCCGAACCGGTGATGGAGTCCTACCGGCGCCACGTCCTCGACCTGACGCTGTTCCTCGCCGAGTGGACCGACCCCGCCGTCATCCAGCTCACCCCCGAGGCCGCCGCCACCCTCACCGCCTTTCAGGCCCGGGTGGAACCGATGCTGGAAGCCCGTGGCGGCATCATGGGGCAGATCGGCGATTGGGGCGGCAAGTTGGTCGGCGCCACAGCGCGCATGGCAGCCCTGCTTCACCTCGCCGAACACCTCACCAAAGGGCACACCGTGCCCATGGCGGAAGCGACAATGCGCGACGCGATCGCGCTGGCTGAGTACTTCATCAGCCACAGCCTCGCCGCATTCGACTCCATGGGCGCCGACCGCATCGCCGAGCGCGCCCGCACCGTGCTGGAAGCACTCCACACCCACGGGTGGCGCGAGGTCAGCAAGCGGGACCTGATGGTCAAGCTCTCCCGATCCGAGTTCCGCACCGCCAACGACCTTGACCCCGTGTTGGCCCTGCTAGAAGACCACGGCTACGTGCGCGCCCAAGCCGTCCAGCGCACCGGAGGACGCGGCCGGCCACCCTCTCCCCGCTACCTGGTCCATCCCCGCCTGACCGACCCGACCGCCTGACCCCGCCACAGAAACCACAGAATCACAGAAATACCCCCGGCAAGCCTCTGACCAGCGCAGACAGTCATGTCAGGGGCTTGCCGAGCGCTGCCACAGAAACGAACCGAGAAGCCACAGAAATAACCCCGCACCGGCCCGCCGGTCCGGCCGCCTATTTCTGTGGAACTTTCCGCGATTTCTGTGTCAGCCCCCACCGCGTGGCATCACCGCAGGTCAGCCCACCAATCCAGGGTTTCTGTGGTTTTCGTGGTTTCTGTGGCGGCTCTCGGCTGGTCCCACCACCTTCCCTTGATCTCTCGCCCAAGGAGGAGTCGTGGCCAAGCCCCGCGACGAGATGCTGACCATCCCCGAAGTGATCGAAGAGATAGGCGTACCGCGAGCGACGTTCTACCGCTGGCGGCAGTACAAGAAGGGTCCGAAGTCCATCAAGCTCCCGAACGGCGCGGTGCGAATCCGCCGGTCCGAACTGAGTCGGTGGCTCCAGACGCTGGAGGAGAGCGCGTGACGAAAGACATCGACAACGGGGCCGAGCAGAACAACCGCCCGGCCACGGACGGGTTTTCGCTCGATGTGCGCCTATGGAAGGTGACCAAGGCCCAGAGCAAGACCCGTCCCCACCAACTTCGTTGGAAAGTCGGAGGCAAGGTCAGTAGCGCCACCTTCGCCACGGTGGCTCTTGCGGAGAGCCGTAGATCTGAACTGTGGCAGGCAATGCGCCGTGGCGAGGCATTCCGCATCACCGACGGACTGCCTGAATCCGAGGTACGGGCCGAGGCCGCTGCGGAGCAAGCCCGTGAGGAGCTTCCCTGGTTCGCGTTCTGCCGCGAGTACATGGCGATGCGTTGGCCAACCGCCGCGGCCAAGACCCGTGAGGGCATCGCCGACGGGCTCGCCGCGGTGACACTGGCCCTGGTGGAGCAGGAACAGAAGATGCCGTCACCCGAAGAACTGCGCCTCGCCTTCCGGTGGGCGGTCATTCCCAAGAACGCCGAACTTGATCCGCCGGAGGAACTTGAAGACGCCTACGGTTGGATCTCTAAGAAATCGCTTCTCGTCTCCTCGCTGGAAGACCCGAAGATTCTCCGCGATGTTCAGTATCGGATCTCCTTCAAGCTGGACGGCACCGCCGCGGCGGGGGAGACCTCCCGTCGTCGTCGGCGCGCGCTCAACACGGCGGTTGAATACGCCATCGAGCGCAAACTCCTGACGGTGAACCCACTCACCGCCATCAAGAAGGTGAGGAGTTCTTCATCGGACCGTGTGGACCCCCGTGTTCTCGTGAACAAGACGCAGGCTGCTCAACTCCTCGCCGGGGTCTCCTACGTCGGGACATGGGACCGCAGGAAGGGCCGGCGCCTGGTGGGCTTCTACGCGGTCATGTACTTCGCGGGGCTCCGCCCGAGTGAGGCTGTGGGCCTCAGGAAGGCTGATTGCTTCCTACCGGAGAAGGGGTGGGGCGTTCTGACACTCCACGACACGCACCCTGTGTCGGGCAAGCAATGGACAGACAGCGGAGAGCGCCACGACAAGCGCGGCCTGAAGTCGCGGGAGGCCAAGGAAGACCGGCCGGTCCCGATCCCCCCGCCGCTCGTGGCCATGCTTCTCGCCCACCTGAGGGAGTTCGGCACGGCCAAGGACGGACGGCTCTTCACGAACGAGCGTGGCGGTCTCGTGGGGAGCAGCACCTATTGGCGCGTGTGGCGGGACGCTCGGGAGTACGCGCTCTCGCCGGACCTTCAGGCGTCCATCCTCGGGGGGCGGCCGTACGACCTACGGCACACCTGCATCACGACGTGGCTGAACGCCGGCGTGCCTGTGGCTGAGGTCGCCCGTCGGGTCGGCAACTCGCCCGAGGTGATCCATCGGGTCTACGAGGGGTGCATCTACGGCCAGGAAGAAGCGATGAACAGGAAGATCGAAGAAGAGTTGGACTGGCCGGTCTGAGTGCCTGCTCTGCCACCTATTCCGGAATCTGGCCGCGCCTCAGCAGGGCGCGGCCAGCCGCCAGTGTGGAGTGAATGGCGGGAGCGGTGATAGGAATGGATCCCTCACCTCGGCGGCGCACAATGCTGATGAAAGCGCCCTCCACTTGGTCGTCCACTACGGCGCCGTGTACCAAGAAAGGCTTCAGTTCCTCAGGCTGCGGAGGGACATGGACGAAAACGATGCCCTTTCCGTCAGCTTCATGGCACTCAATATCCAAGAGGTCAGGTGGCGGGTAGAGGTGGTGCTCTAGGGCGCTCTGATAACGTCGTAATGTCCTACCGTCGACGGGGACAGGGTGAATACTATGAATAAGCTCTCCACCCGGAACTTTCTTTCCCTTCATGCCGACCACAACAATCCCACCGTGCTCGGCGTTAGCAAATCTTGAGATGGACTGCGCGAGGGAAATCTTTCCTTGCGTCGAGTCAAGGTCATAGTGGCTGCTCTTCACGTCGAGCCAAGCCCCCTCAGGCTGTCCCACCAGGACATCTGCATGTCCGGCCCTGAGGAGGTCCAGTGTGGTCTCACGCGTGAGGTGGCCGCTTGCGAGGGCATCGAGTAGAGCAATGGCTCCACGGCCGATCTCGTACAGGTCTTCTGCGGTTCTCATGCGCAGGCTGCATTCGATGTAAAAGTCCCACACCCAGGGAGAAGCCGCTTGGTCGCCGACCATTTCTACTTTCTGCAGCGCGGCCCTGTGGCGGTTGAGATAGGGGTAGAGGGCGGATCGGTAGAGCCCCTCTGGTGAACCTTCGTCGTCGTCCTCGTGCGCCTTCGTGACTATCTGGGCGCATACGAACAGTCTGCCCTGATGCTCACCAAAGCTCACTGGGCCGGGCGTACTGTATTCGTCGTCGAATTCGTCGTAGTCGCCTTCTACGACGTAGACCTCTTCACGGTGGCCCAGGCCGCTCGCCAGGGCTGTCCGAAAGTCAGTTGCCTTGATGGATGCCAGCTCTGCTACATGGAGAGTGAAACCCACGTCGCGGTAGACCCTCTCTGTCTCTCCGAAGATGAGGCTCTCGTTCTGCCTGTCGTAGCGGATGGTCCTCTGCAACGAAACCCCTCCCAGCGGCGGTTGGCTGGCGGCAGTCGCACGCTGAGCCGTCAGGTCGCGCGTACGGCAGCTTCCCCACTGACCTCTATCGCAGGTCTATCGCAACCGGTGCGTACCAACGACAAAGAGCGGGACCCAGTGAGACTGGTTCCCGCTCTTTCCTGTCGGCATCCGCCCTAGTCAGCGTGTTATTTCTACTGATCCTCGGCGAGTGCCCCCGGCAGGATTCGAACCTGCGCACACGGCTCCGGAGGCCGTTGCTCTATCCCCTGAGCTACGGGGGCGTGTCGGGCGCCTTGGTTGGCGGCGACGGGTAGAACCCTACCAGCTCTGGTGGGGTGTTCATGAACGGGTTTACGGGGCCGTGGCACCCGGTGCGACCTGCGGTGGCTCGCTCGCAGGGGGTGGAAGTCGGGAAAACCCGGACGCGGTGGCCGGTCCGGACCTACTCTCGAGTTGTGCCAGGCGCTTCCGGCCGGGTCCTTGTCGTGGACGACAACAAGGTCATCCGGCAGCTGATCAGGGTCAATCTCGAGCTGGAGGGGCTCGAGGTGGTGACCGCGGCCGATGGTGCCGAGTGTCTGGATGTCGTCCATCAGGTGCGGCCCGATGTGATCACCCTGGATGTGGTCATGCCGCGGCTGGACGGCCTGCGCACCGCCGCACGCCTGCGTGCCGATCCCCGTACCCGTGATCTTCCCCTCGCCATTGTCAGCGCCTGCACCCAGTACGAGGTCGACGGCGGCCTCGACATCGGCGTTGACGCCTTCCTCGCCAAGCCCTTCGAGCCCGCCGAACTCGTCAGTCTCGTACGGCGGTTGATCGAGCGGAAGCAGAGCGGGGAGGGAGGGGAGGGCGGGAACCCCGGGGAACATGAAGGGGGGACCGAGGGCAGGGGTGCGGATGCGTCCGCCGTCCTCGGGAGTGTCGCCGGCGCTGGTGCCGGTGCGGGAGCCGGCGAGGCCGCCGGGCGGACCGGCGGCTGATACCCAGGCGCAGGCAGGCCCACGCAGGCGCAGGCCAGACTCGCAGCGTCGGCTGAGGCTGTGGTGCTTCTCCGACGGCGGCCCCGCCCCGGCATCTGATGCCGCGTGGCCAACGTGACCGCAGCGCCCGGCACGCGTGTTGCCGATGGCCGGACCGACCCCCGGCGCCCCCATGTGGCACACCTCCCGGGACAGCACACCCAGGCCCAGCCCGACGCCGCCCCCACCCCCTCCCGTCCACATCCCGGACCCTCACCCAAACCCATTCGCATACCCACCCCCCTCCTCCCATACGCTTGTCCCGTGACCCCCGTCGAGCTCTCCCGCACCGTGCTGCGCGCGGTGCGTCGTGCTGTCGACGAGGGGGAGCTGTGCGTGGCCCTGCCGGAGCGTGTCGTGGTGACGGTTCCCGGGGGTGGGGGCTGTGGTGATTACGCCACCAACGTCGCTCTGCAGCTCGCCCGGCCGGCCGGGCAGCCGTCCTTGCGTGTCGCCGAGATCCTGCGGCCGTACCTCGCCGGTGCGGACGGTGTCGCCGATGTCGTCGTCACCGGGCCCGGCTTCCTCAACATCAGCCTGGGCGGCAGCGCGCCCGCAGCGCTCGTCGAGGAGATCCTGCGGGACGGCCCTCGGTATGGGTACGCCCACGGCCCCTCCGGGGAATGCGTGCAGTTGTCGTGCCCCCGGGAGGTGCGGGCCGTCGTCGTGATGGACGCCGTCGCGCGGATCCTGCGGTCCCAGGGCGCCGTCGTCCGTACCCGGTGCGAGGGCGAGATCGTGCCGCAGTGGGCCAACATTCTCGGCGTACGAATCGGCGTACGAATCGATGCGCGGCCCGCGCAGCAGCACGCCGCGCCTCCCCACCAGGCCGCGCCTCCCCACCAGGCCGCGCCTCCCCACCACGCCAGGCACCCCCACCCCACCTCACCTCCCCACCAGGCCGCGCCTCCCCACCACGCCAGGCACCCCCACCCCACCCCACCTCCCCACCACACCATGCGTCCCGTCCCCGCGCCCGCCGATCCCCTTCCCCTGGGCCGCGACGCCGCCCGCTGGGCCCTGCTCCACCCCGCCGGACATGACCGGCCGCGTATCACCGACGAGCACCTCGTGCAGCGCGAGAGCAACCCTCTCTTCCATGTCCGTTACGCCCACGCCCGCACCCGGGCCCTCAGCCGTAACGCCGCCGACCTGGGATTCGGCGCCGAACCCGGAGTCGTAGCAGGCACCCGCGAGCTCGACATCGCCCTCGCCGACCACCCCCGTGTGCTCGCCCGAGCGGCAGCTCACCGTGCCCCCGACCGTCTCGCCCGGCACCTCGTCACCGTCGCCGATGCCGTGCTTCCGCTGCTGCCCGCCGTTCTCCCGCGTGGTGCGGAGAAACCCTCGGCCGCCCACCGTGCCCGGCTCGCTCTCGCCGAAGCCGCCGGGACGGTGCTGGCCGGTGGCCTGTCCCTGCTCGGCATCGACGCACCCGATCACCTCTGAGGAAGCCCACGACAGTCATGAGCCGTTCCGCACATCCCGCCGGGCCCCGTCACGCCGACGTCCTCCCCGAGGGCCACTACTCCGCCCCGCCGGCCGACCTCAACGTCCTCGACCCGAAGGTGTGGGCCCAGACCGTCACCCGTGACGGCGACGGCGTGGCCACCGTCGGCGGTGTCGACGTGAAGACCCTCGCCGAACAGCACGGCACCCCCGCCTACATCGTCGACGAGGCGGACTTCCGGTCCCGCGCCCGGGCCTGGCGCGGAGCCTTCGGAGCCGACGCCGACGTCTTCTACGCGGGCAAGGCGTTCCTCTCCCGCGCCATCGTGCGGTGGCTGCACGAGGAGGGGCTCAACCTCGACGTCTGCTCCGGCGGCGAACTCGCCACCGCCCTCTCCGCCGGGATGCCCGCCGACCGCATCGCCTTCCACGGCAACAACAAGTCCGTCGCGGAGATCCGCAGGGCCATCGGTGCCGGCGTCGGACGTATCGTCCTCGACTCCTTCCAGGAGATCGTCCGCGTCGCCCACATCGCCCAGGAGCTCGGCACGCGGCAGCGGGTTCAGATCCGTATCACCGTGGGCGTCGAAGCGCATACGCACGAGTTCATCGCCACCGCCCACGAGGACCAGAAGTTCGGGATTCCGCTCGCCGGCGGGCAGGCCGCAGAGGCCGTACGGCGGGCGCTTCGGCTCGACGGGCTCGAGCTCATCGGGATCCACTCCCACATCGGGTCGCAGATCTTCGACATGTCGGGCTTCGAAGTCGCCGCCCACCGGGTCGTCGGGCTGCTCAAGGACATCCGTGACGAGCACGGCGTCGAGCTTCCCGAGATCGACCTCGGAGGCGGCCTCGGGATCGCCTACACCAGCGACGACGATCCCCGCGAGCCGCACGAGATCGCCAAGGCCCTCACCGAGATCGTCACCCGCGAGTGCGAGGCCGCCAAGCTGCGCACGCCCCGCATCTCGGTCGAGCCGGGGCGCGCCATCGTCGGGCCGACCGCCTTCACGCTCTACGAGGTCGGCACCGTCAAGCCCCTCGACGGGCTGCGGACGTACGTCTCCGTCGACGGCGGCATGTCCGACAACATCCGTACGGCGCTGTACGACGCTGAGTACAGCGTCGCCCTCGTGTCCCGGACCAGCGACGCCGAACCCATGCTCGCGCGGGTCGTCGGCAAGCACTGCGAGAGCGGGGACATCGTCGTGAAGGACGCGTTCCTGCCCGCCGACCTGGCGCCGGGCGACCTCATCGCCGTACCGGCGACGGGCGCCTACTGCCGGTCCATGGCCAGCAACTACAACCATGTGCTCCGGCCGCCCGTCGTCGCCGTGCACGAGGGCGAGAGCCGGGTGATCGTCCGCCGGGAGACGGAGGAGGACCTCCTGCGTCTCGACGTCGGCTGACCCGGAGAAGGACCCGGGGGCGGAAGATCGCGGAAGATCTCCTGTCTGCCACCCCTGTACAAATGAAATCGATGTCTCACGATCCGGACTATGGGAAGAAACTCCGGTCCGGTGAGTGAGACTGGTGCAACCGTAGACGGTAAGAGGAAACGAGGTCGGATGATGCGTACGCGTCCGCTGAAGGTGGCGCTGCTGGGCTGTGGGGTTGTCGGCTCAGAGGTGGCGCGCATCATGACGACGCACGCCGACGACCTCGCGGCCAGGATCGGCGCCCCCGTGGAGCTCGCGGGCGTGGCCGTACGGCGGCCGTCAAAGGTCCGTGAGGGCATCGACCCCGCGCTCATCACCACCGACGCCACCGCCCTCGTCAAACGCGGCGACATCGACGTCGTGGTCGAGGTCATCGGCGGCATCGAGCCTGCCCGTGCCCTCATCACCACCGCCTTCGAGCACGGCGCCTCCGTCGTCTCCGCCAACAAGGCCCTCCTCGCCCAGGACGGCGCCGCCCTGCACGCGGTGGCGGAGCAGCACGGCAAGGACCTCTACTACGAGGCCGCCGTCGCCGGTGCCATCCCGCTGATCCGCCCGCTGCGCGAGTCCCTCGCCGGCGACAAGGTCAACCGGGTGCTCGGCATCGTCAACGGGACGACCAACTTCATCCTCGACAAGATGGATTCGACCGGGGCCGGCTACCAGGAAGCCCTCGACGAGGCCACCGCCCTGGGGTATGCCGAGGCCGACCCGACCGCCGACGTCGAAGGGTTCGACGCCGCCGCCAAGGCGGCCATCCTCGCCGGTATCGCCTTCCACACGCGTGTGCGTCTCGACGACGTCTACCGCGAGGGCATGACCGAGGTCACCGCCGCCGACTTCGCCTCCGCCAGGGAGATGGGCTGCACCATCAAGCTGCTCGCCATCTGCGAGCGGGCCCGGGACGGGGCTTCCGTCACCGCGCGCGTGCACCCCGCCATGATCCCGCTGACCCACCCGCTCGCCTCCGTGCGCGGCGCGTACAACGCCGTGTTCGTGGAGTCGGATGCCTCGGGTCAGCTCATGTTCTACGGTCCGGGCGCGGGCGGTTCGCCGACCGCCTCGGCCGTCCTCGGCGACCTCGTCGCCGTCTGCCGTAACCGGCTCAGCGGGGCAACGGGGCCCGGCGAGTCGGCGTACGCTGCCCTGCCCGTGTCGGGGATGGGTGACGTCGTCACCCGCTATCACATCAGCCTCGACGTGGCGGACAAACCGGGTGTTCTCGCCCAGGTGGCGACCGTGTTCGCCGAGCACGGAGTGTCCATCGATACGGTGCGGCAGCAAGGACGACAAGACGGCGTCGGTGAGGCCTCCCTCGTCGTCGTCACCCACCGTGCGTCCGACGCGGCCCTCGGCGGGACCGTGGAGGCGTTGCGCAAGCTCGACACCGTGCGGGGTGTCGCCAGCATCATGCGGGTTGAAGGAGAGTAACCAGCAATGACCCACCAGTGGCGCGGAATCATCGAGGAGTACCGGGACCGGCTGCCCGTCTCCGACACCACGCCGGTCGTGACGCTCCGTGAGGGCGGCACGCCCCTCGTGCCCGCGCAGGTGCTCTCCGAGCGCACGGGCTGCGAGGTCCACCTCAAGGTGGAAGGCGCCAACCCCACCGGGTCCTTCAAGGACCGCGGCATGACCATGGCCATCAGCAAGGCCAAGGAGGAGGGGGCGAAGGCCGTCATCTGCGCCTCCACCGGCAACACCTCCGCCTCCGCCGCCGCCTACGCCGTGCGCGCGGGCATGGTGTCGGCCGTGCTCGTCCCGCAGGGCAAGATCGCGCTCGGCAAGATGGGCCAGGCGCTCGTCCACGGCGCGAAGATCCTCCAGGTCGACGGCAACTTCGACGACTGCCTCACGCTCGCCCGCGACCTCAGCGACAACTACCCCGTGGCGCTGGTCAATTCGGTCAACCCGGTGCGGATCGAGGGGCAGAAGACGGCCGCCTTCGAGATCGTGGACATGCTGGGCGACGCCCCCGACATCCATGTCCTTCCGGTGGGCAACGCGGGCAACATCACCGCGTACTGGAGGGGGTACAAGGAGTACGCCGCCGACGGCGTCTCCCGGCAGACCCCGCGCATGTGGGGCTTCCAGGCCTCCGGCTCGGCGCCCATCGTGCGCGGCGAGGTCGTCAAGGACCCGTCGACCATCGCCACCGCGATCCGCATCGGCAACCCGGCCTCCTGGCAGTACGCCATCGACGCGCGGGACGAGTCGGGCGGGTTCATCGACGAGGTGACGGACCGTGAAATCCTGCGCGCCTACCGGCTGTTGGCCGCGCAGGAGGGCGTCTTCGTGGAGCCCGCGTCCGCCGCGTCCGTCGCCGGTCTGCTGAAGGCCGCCGAGCAGGGCAAGGTCGACCCGGGCCAGCGCATCGTGTGCACCGTCACCGGCAACGGCCTCAAGGACCCCGACTGGGCCGTCGCAGGCGCGCCGCAGCCCGTCACCGTCCCGGTCGACGCGGCGACGGCGGCCGAGCGGCTCGGGCTGGCGTAGGCCCCCCACGCCCGTCGCGTCGGCGCCCCACCCCGTCGTACGGGGCTCGCGTCAGCGGGTATGAGGGCGCTTACCCGGGGAACCTCCCTAACGGGGGTGCACAGGGGGCATACGACACGCATCGTGCGCCTCCTGTGCGCCCTATGTCGCCACAGAACCTACCTTCGATAGGCTGTACCGAACCCGCCCGCCGCATATGCCTCCGCATGGGGCACGGTGCCGCGCCGTCTCCGCGGCCCGGAAGCGGCAGGGGCACGCCGCCGGCCTCGCGGCCGGACGCGGCCCCAGGGTCCGTCGTACGTCATCGAATGTCTTCGACAATCACGCAGCTCAAGGAGAGTCATCGAGCGATGGCCGGTCCAGCGTTCCGCGCCGCCGCCGTGAGGGTGCGCGTCCCCGCCACCAGCGCCAACCTCGGCCCGGGCTTCGATGCCCTCGGCCTGTCGCTGGGGCTCTACGACGACGTGGTCGTCCGGGTGGCCGACTCCGGGCTGCACATCGACATCGCGGGCGAGGGCAGCGAGACGCTGCCACGTGACGAGAGCCACCTTCTCGTACGCTCCCTGCGCACCGCCTTCGATCTGCTGGGCGGGCAGCCGCGCGGTCTGGAGATCGTCTGCGCCAACCGCATCCCGCACGGCCGCGGCCTCGGCTCGTCCTCGGCCGCCATCTGCGCCGGCATCGTCGCCGCGCGCGCCGTGACCATAGGCGGCGAGGCCAGGCTCGACGACGCCGCCCTGCTCGAACTCGCCACCGAGATCGAGGGCCACCCCGACAATGTCGCGGCCTGTCTGCTCGGCGGATTCACTCTGTCCTGGATGGAGGCCGGTGCCGCGCGCGCCATCAGGATGGAGCCTGCCGATTCCATCGTTCCGGTGGTTTTCGTCCCCGGTAAGCCGGTGCTGACGGAGACCGCGCGCGGACTGCTCCCGCGCACCGTCCCGCACGTCGACGCGGCCACCAACGCGGGCCGTGCGGCCCTGCTCGTCGAGGCCCTGACCAGGCGCCCCGAGCTGCTGCTGCCCGCCACCGAGGACCGTCTCCACCAGGAGTACCGCGCACCGGCCATGCCGGAGAGCGCCGCGCTGGTGGAGCGACTGCGGGCCGACGGGGTCCCGGCAGTCATTTCAGGAGCGGGACCCACCGTGCTCGCGCTGGCCGACACCGACAGCGCCGACAAGGTGGCCCATCTGGCAGGCGAGGGCTGGGCCGCGAACCGGCTGGACCTCGACGCGCAGGGAGCGAGCGTGTTGCCGCTTGCGGCCGCCAGTGACATTTAAAAGCCGGCGCTTGCCGGATTTCGAGAGGGGGAATGTTTGTTGGATCCGGTAGTGTTAACCTCAAGTCTGCACCCGACCCCACCATGGCGAGGTGCATGTTGTCCCCGTCCGGGACAGACATTCTTCCGGGAGCCTCCCAAGCCGCACTGTGTTCCGTACGACGTACGCGGGCAGTACCTCGTACGCGGGCGCTGAGCGACTTGCCGGGCACGCTCCGGAACCGGCGCGACCGAGCCGAGTGACACCGACACTCAGTGCCACGGCTCTGGGAACCGCCATCACCAGATATCTCTCCGCCGTTTTGGGCGGACCACCGCCCCGGCGCGGTCCACACACCAAGGACCTAAGCCGGACAGCACAACCGGTCGCCGAGCCAGACAGGCCGACGTCCGCTCCAGGGAAGGACCCTTCGTGAGCGACACCACCGATCTGATGGGCGCACGTGTCGAGGAGACCGCTGCCGCGCCCGCCACGGACGCCTCCGCGCCTGCCACCGGTGCCGGCTCCCGGCGGCGCCGCGGTACCGGCCTCGAGGGCATGGTGCTGGCCGAGCTTCAGCAGGTCGCATCCGGCCTCGGTATCAGGGGCACGGCGCGCATGCGCAAGAGCCAGCTGATCGAGGTCATCAAGGAGGCGCAGGCCGGGGGAGGTGCCGCGGCTCCCAAGACGGAGGCCGCCACCGAGTCCAAGCCCAAGCGCCGCGCCACCTCCAAGGCTCGTACCGGCGAGGACGCCGAGAAGAAGGCGGACAAGGCGGCTGAGGCCCCCGAGAAGGCCGTGGCCCAGCAGCAGATCGAGATTCCCGGCCAGCCGGCCGGGGGCCCGTCCCGCGCGAGCGCGGCCGAGCATGGGGGAGATGACGCGCCGGCCGAGCGCCGCCGTCGTCGCGCCACCGCCGACGCGGGCAGCCCCGCCGCCGTGCCCGAGACGGTCGCCGCCGAGGCCAAGAGCGAGCCCAAGGCCGAGACGCCGGCGCAGTCGCAGGGCGACGCCAAGAGCGACGCCGACGGCGGCGAGGGCCGTCGTCGTGACCGCCGTGAGCGCGGCCGCGACCGTGACCGCGGAGACCGTGGTGACCGTCGCAAGGGCGACGACCAGCAGGGTGGCCAGCGCGGTCAGCAGCAGAACCAGCAGCAGGGCGGCGGCCGTCAGGACCGTGGCCAGCAGGACGACGACGACTTCGACGGTGGCCGTCGTGGCCGTCGGGGGCGCTACCGCGACCGTCGTGGCCGTCGCGGCCGTGACGAGATCGCCTCGGAGCCGCAGATCAACGAGGACGACGTCCTGATCCCGGTCGCGGGCATCCTGGACATCCTCGACAACTACGCCTTCATCCGTACGTCGGGCTACCTGCCGGGCCCCAACGACGTGTACGTCTCCCTCGCCCAGGTCCGCAAGAACGGCCTGCGCAAGGGTGACCACATCACCGGCGCGGTCCGTCAGCCCAAGGAAGGCGAGCGGCGCGAGAAGTTCAACGCGCTGGTCCGGCTGGACTCCGTCAACGGCATGGCGCCCGAACACGGCCGCGGCCGCCCGGAGTTCAACAAGCTCACCCCGCTCTACCCGCAGGACCGCCTCCGTCTGGAGACGGACCCGGGCGTCCTCACCACGCGCATCATCGACCTGGTGTCGCCGATCGGTAAGGGTCAGCGCGGTCTGATCGTGGCCCCGCCGAAGACCGGCAAGACCATGATCATGCAGGCGATCGCCAACGCGATCACGCACAACAACCCCGAGTGCCACCTGATGGTCGTCCTGGTCGACGAGCGTCCGGAAGAGGTCACCGACATGCAGCGGTCGGTGAAGGGCGAGGTCATCTCCTCGACCTTCGACCGCCCGGCCGAGGACCACACCACGGTCGCCGAACTCGCCATCGAGCGCGCCAAGCGTCTGGTGGAGCTGGGTCACGACGTCGTCGTGCTGCTCGACTCCATCACGCGTCTGGGCCGTGCGTACAACCTCGCGGCGCCCGCCTCCGGCCGCATCCTGTCCGGTGGTGTCGACTCGACCGCGCTCTACCCGCCGAAGCGCTTCTTCGGTGCCGCGCGCAACATCGAGGACGGCGGCTCGCTCACGATCCTGGCGACTGCTCTTGTCGACACCGGGTCCCGCATGGACGAGGTGATCTTCGAGGAGTTCAAGGGCACGGGCAACGCCGAACTCAAGCTGGACCGGAAGCTCGCCGACAAGCGCATCTTCCCGGCGGTGGACGTCGACGCCTCCGGTACCCGTAAGGAAGAGATCCTGCTCGCCCCCGACGAGCTCGCCATCGTCTGGAAGCTGCGCCGGGTGCTGCACGCCCTCGACCAGCAGCAGGCGGTCGAGCTGCTTCTCGACAAGATGAAGCAGACAAAGTCGAACGCGGAGTTCCTGATGCAGATTCAGAAGACGACTCCGACGCCGGGCAACGGCGACTGAGATCACGCCTTTTGAAGGGCCGCTCCCGTTAAGGGAGCGGCCCTTCGCGGTTTGTGTGACGGGTGTACGATCTCGCTCTTCGGGCTCGCTTTCGATCGCGATCCGAATCTCGAATCTTTCGTCCCGAGGGGGGACTTAGTGGGCACATCCATGCCTGGGGCCGGCCGTCACAGACGTCGCATACGCCTCGCACTGCCGTTGGCCGCCGCCGGTGTCGCCGCGGCCGTCGCCGCCACGCTGCTGACCTCGTCCGCGGGCGCCGCGACCGCCCTGCCCCAGCCCACCGTGAAGCCCGCCACCAGTTCGGCCTCGCTCGCCGAGCTGGAGCGGCGCGTCGCGGGCGCCGTCGCCGGTGACGACACCGCGGGGGAGACGGCGAAGAAGTCGTCGTACAGCGCGAGCACCGACACCAGCGGCTCCTCCGGTGACTCCACCACGGGCGCCATGGTCATCGGCGGCACCACGACCAGCATCACCTCGGCGCCCTGGATGGCGCAGCTGTGGTACTACGACGACCAGGGCACCGCCGACGAGGCCGACGACCTCGGCTTCTTCTGCGGCGGCGCCGTCGTCGCGCCCACGAAGATCCTCACCGCCGCGCACTGCGTCAAGGGCTACGACTGGTACAACTACGGCGCCGTCATCACCGGCACCGCCCAGCTGCCGACCACCGACGACGCCGGCAACACCGACCTGCACGGCGGCACCGTCACGCTGCCGCAGCGGCAGTGGAACCACCCCTCGTACAACGCGACGACGATCGACAACGACATCGCCGTCATCACGCTGGCGGGCCCGGTCAAGGCGACGCCGATCCGTATGACGACGTCCGGTGACACCGCCTCGTACGCGGCCGGGACGAGCGCCAAGGTCTACGGCTGGGGCCGGACCAGCTCCACCAGCCAGGACATCTCCGAGACGCTGAAGACGGCCACGCTGCCCGTCCAGTCCGACACCACCTGCGCGGGCTACTACGGCAGCGAGTTCATCAAGGGCCACATGGTCTGCGCGGGCCCGCCGGCGAGTGGCAGCGACAGCGGGACCACGTCGGCCTGCAACGGTGACTCCGGCGGGCCGCTCGTCGTGAACGGCCGGATCGTCGGTGTCGTCTCCTGGGGCGTGCAGGACTGTGTCGCCAAGGGGGCGTACAGCGTCTTCACCAAGGTCAGCACCTTTGTCGGTGCCGCCTACCCGCGTGTCGACGACACCAACATCAGCGGTGACCACCGGGCCGACATGTGGCTGCGCAACGCCTCCACCAAGATCGGCTACTCCAAGGACTCCAACGGCACCTCGTTCGCCGCGCGTGAGTCCTGGGGCGACTGGAGCGGCGTCAACCTCGTCCTGCAGACCGACCTGGACCGGGACGGCTACCAGGACCTGGTGTTCCGGCGCAGCTCCGACGGGGCGATGTTCTGGGCGCACTACGTGCCGGCCAGCGGCTCCTGGGCGACCAAGACCATCTTCAGCAACTGGAAGACCCGGACCCGCATCGTGGCACCCGGTGACGTCACCGGCGACTACCGGCCCGACCTGCTCTCGGTCGACTCGGCCGGCGCCCTGTGGATCTACCCGGGCGCGGGCAACGGCACCTTCGCCACCCCGGTCAAGGTCGGCACGGGCTGGAACCAGTACAACTCCCTGCGCGGCCACGGCGACTTCACCGGCGACGGCAAGACCGACCTGATCGCGCGCAGCTCGTCCGGCGGGTACATCTACCTGTTCAAGGGCACCGGCAAGGCAGGCACGGGCGCCTTCTCCACCCGGATCAAGGTGCGCACCTGGTCGACCTACACCGGCTTCGACGCCGTCGGTGACGTCACCGGCGACGGCAAGGCCGACTTCCTGGCCCGCAACTCCTCCGGCACGCTCTATCTGTACCCGGGCACCGGAAAGGCCACGAGCGAGATCTTTGCCACACCGAAGTCCGTCGGCACCGATTACAAGCAGTACGACATCTTCGGCTGAAATCGCAGGTGAGACCGGCACGCCCGGTAGCACCGACTACGGACCGTGCCCATCGCCGCCCGGCGGTGGGCACGGCCCGTTGTGCAACCCTTCTCCGAGTTTCCCCGTCTGACCGGACGGGGTGACGATGGTGCGGTAAGGGCCTTTTGGCCATGCCTGACCCTGAAAACAGGGGGTAACCGACCGGACGAGAACCGAGGAGCACAGTGTCCGCCGAGAGCACGCCGGAGCCCGGCATACCGGGCTCGACCGGCACCAACGGTCCGCGCCACCGCGCCAAGGGCCGCCGCCGCAAGCCCCGCGAAAGGCACAAGGGCCTGCGCATCCTGGCCTGGACGGCCGCAGGGATCGTGGTCCTGGGCGGCACCGGAGCCGGGTATCTGTACTTCAAGCTCAACGGCAACCTCAAGAGCGTCGACATCGACCAGGCCCTCGGCACCGACCGCCCGGAGAAGATCGACAACGGCTCGGAGAACATCCTCGTCCTCGGCTCGGACACCCGCTCCGGCAGCAACAAGAAGCTCGGCGGCGGTGCCGACGACGGCAGCGCCCGCTCGGACACGGCGATGATCCTGCACGTCTACGAGGGCCACAAGAAGGCCAGTGTGGTCTCCGTCCCGCGGGACACGCTGATCGACCGCCCCCAGTGCGTCGACACCAAGGGCAAGACGTATCCGGCGGCGGCCGGCGTGATGTTCAACTCGGCGTACACGACGGGCGGAGCGGCCTGTGCGGTCAAGACGGTGGAGTCGGTCACCGGTATCCGCATGGATCACTACCTGGAGGTCGACTTCTCGGGCTTCCAGAAGCTGGTCGACGAGCTGGGCGGCGTGGAGGTCACGACGACGAAGGACATCGACGACCCCGACAGCCACCTCGACCTGAAGGCCGGCACCCACCAGCTCACCGGCAAGCAGGCGCTCGGCCTGGTCCGTACCCGCCACGGCGTCGGCGACGGCTCCGACCTCGGCCGCATCCAGCTCCAGCAGGCCTTCATCAAGGCGCTGCTGGAGCAGGTGAAGGACGTCAACCTGTTCGGCAACCCCAAGCGGCTGTACGACCTGGCCAACACCGCCACCAAGACGGTGACGACCGACTCCGACCTGGGCTCGGTCAACAAGCTCATGTCCTTCACCAATGGCCTCAAGGGCATCAGCTCCAAGAACATGAACATGGTCACGATGCCGGTCCAGTACGACCCGGCGGACCCGAACCGCGTGATCGTGGCCGAGGCCAAGGCCAAGCAGGTGTGGACGGCCCTGAAGAACGACAAGCCGATCCCGAAGGCGGCGACGGAGGGCACGGCCAAGGGCGACGCCAACGGTGTGGTCACGGGGTCCTGAGCGCTCCCGGGAATACACAACACCGGCCCCCGGTTTTGGGGGATGGCCCCAGTCCTGGCAGACTGGTACGTCGGCCCCGGTTCACGCTCCCGCATCCCGCGGCGGCGACCCGGCGCCCTCCCGAAACTAGGAGACACCTTGAAGCGCGACATCCACCCCGAGTACGTCGAGACGCAGGTCAGCTGCACCTGTGGCGCGTCGTTCACCACCCGTAGCACGATCTCCAGCGGCAACATCCGTGCCGAGGTCTGCTCCGAGTGCCACCCGTTCTACACGGGCAAGCAGAAGATCCTCGACACCGGTGGCCGTGTGGCCCGCTTCGAGGCCCGCTTCGGCAAGGCTGGTGCCGGCAAGAAGTAGCGAGCTCCAATCCGCCGGTCCACGGCCGCGCCCCACTCAGGCGCGCCGGGACCGGCGTTTTTGGTCGCCCGCCCACTTCACCCCGTACGCACCAACAGGAGCCAGAGATGTTCGAGGCCGTCGAGGAACTGGTCGCAGAGCACGCCGACCTGGAGAAGAAGCTCGCCGACCCGTCGGTCCACGCCGACCAGGCGAACGCGCGCAAGCTGAACAAGCGCTACGCCGAGCTCACCCCGATCGTCGCCACGTACCGCTCCTGGAAGCAGCTGGGCGACGACATCGAGACGGCCCGTGAACTCGGCGCCGACGACCCGGAGTTCGCCGCCGAGGTCAAGGAGCTGGAGAAGCAGCGCGAGGAGCTGACCGAGAAGCTGCGCCTGCTGCTCGTCCCGCGCGACCCGAGTGACGACAAGGACGTCATTCTGGAGATCAAGGCGGGTGCGGGCGGCGATGAGTCCGCGCTGTTCGCCGGGGACCTGCTGCGCATGTATCTGCGGTACGCCGAGCGCGTCGGCTGGAAGACCGAGATCATCGACGCCACCGAGTCCGAGCTGGGCGGCTACAAGGACGTCCAGGTCGCCGTGAAGACCAAGGGCGGGAACGGCGCCACCGAGCCCGGGCAGGGTGTCTGGGCCCGGCTGAAGTACGAGGGCGGTGTGCACCGCGTGCAGCGCGTGCCGGCGACCGAGTCGCAGGGCCGTATCCACACCTCCGCGGCCGGTGTGCTCGTCACCCCCGAGGCCGAAGAGGTCGACGTCGAGATCAACCCCAACGACCTGCGCATCGACGTCTACCGGTCCTCCGGACCCGGCGGGCAGTCGGTCAACACCACCGACTCCGCCGTGCGCATCACGCACATTCCGACCGGAGTCGTCGCCTCCTGCCAGAACGAGAAGAGCCAGCTTCAGAACAAGGAGCAGGCACTGCGTATCCTGCGCTCCAGGCTGCTCGCAGCCGCGCAGGAGGAGGCCGAGAGGGAAGCCGCCGACGCCCGCCGCAGCCAGGTCCGCACCGTCGACCGCTCCGAGAAGATCCGCACCTACAACTTCCCGGAGAATCGCCTCTCGGACCACCGCGTCGGCTTCAAGGCGTACAACCTGGACCAGGTCCTGGACGGCGACCTCGACGCGGTGATCCAGGCCTGCGTCGACGCGGACTCGGCGGCGAAGCTGGCGGCTGCGTAACGCCGTAAGGGACGTACGCACGTACGAGTACGACACGGAGGACTTGCGTGCAGCAATACACCGGGGGGCGAACCCCGAGCCCCCGCAGCGTGCTGCTCGCGGAGGTGGCACAGGCCACCCAGCGGCTGGCGGACGCCGGCGTGCCCTCGCCGCGCAACGACGCGGAGGAGCTCGCCGCGTTCGTGCACGGCGTGAAGCGGGGCGAACTGCACTCCGTGAAGGACTCGGACTTCGACGCCCGTTACTGGGAGGTCATCGCCCGCCGTGAGCAGCGCGAGCCGCTCCAGCACATCACCGGGCGGGCGTACTTCCGCTATCTCGAACTCCAAGTCGGGCCGGGCGTGTTCGTGCCCCGCCCCGAGACCGAGTCGGTGGTCGGCTGGGCCATAGACGCGGTGCGCGCGATGGACGTCGTAGAGCCCTGCATCGTCGACCTGTGCACCGGCTCCGGCGCCATCGCGCTCGCCCTCGCCCAGGAGGTCCCGCGCTCGCGCGTACACGCCGTGGAGCTGTCCGAGGACGCCCTGCACTGGACGCGCAAGAACGTCGAGGGGTCCAGGGTCGACCTGCGTCAGGGCAACGCCCTGGACGCCTTCCGCGACCTCGACGGCCAGGTCGACCTGGTCATCTCCAACCCGCCCTACATCCCGCTCACCGAGTGGGAGTACGTCGCTCCCGAGGCGCGGGACTACGATCCCGAACTCGCCCTGTTCTCGGGGGAGGACGGCCTCGACCTCATCCGCGGCCTGGAACGGACGGCACACCGTCTCCTGCGCCCCGGCGGCGTCGTTGTCATCGAGCACGCCGACACCCAGGGCGGCCAGGTGCCGTGGATCTTCACCGAGGAGCGGGGCTGGGCCGACGCGGCCGACCACCCCGACCTCAACAACCGCCCCCGGTTCGCGACCGCCCGCAAGGCGATGCCGTGACCGTCCCGAAGACTCTTTCCCGGAAGTACGTGTACGAGGAGGCCCGCTAGATATGGCACGGCGATACGACACCAATGACGCGACCGACCGCACGACCGGTCTGCGTGAGGCCGCGTCCGCCGTCCGCCGTGGCGAGCTCGTGGTCCTTCCGACCGACACGGTGTACGGCATCGGCGCCGACGCGTTCTCCAAGGAGGCCGTGGGCGATCTGCTGGAGGCCAAGGGCCGGGGCCGCAATATGCCGACCCCTGTCCTGATCGGCTCCCCGAACACGCTCCATGGTCTCGTCACCGACTTCTCCGAGCTGGCCTGGGAGCTGGTCGACGCGTTCTGGCCGGGCGCGCTGACGCTGGTCGCCAAGCACCAGCCGTCGCTCCAGTGGGACCTGGGTGACACCCGGGGCACGGTTGCCGTGCGCATGCCACTGCACCCGGTCGCCATCGAGCTGCTCACCGAGGTCGGCCCGATGGCCGTGTCCTCGGCGAACCTCACCGGTCACCCGGCGCCGGAGGACTGCGACGCCGCGCAGGAGATGCTCGGCGACTCGGTCTCCGTATATCTGGACGGCGGCCCGACCCCGGGCAACGTCCCGTCGTCGATCGTCGACGTCACGCGAGAGGTGCCGCTGCTGCTCCGCGCGGGTGCCCTCACGGCGGAGGACCTGCGGAAGGTCGTACCCGACCTCGAGGTGGCGAATTGACAGCCCCTGACGCGGGGCGTGGCATAGGCAACGGGGAAAGCGCGGCGGAGATCACGACCACATTCGTCGGACTGCCGCGCGACAGCTTCCGCATCCTCCACGTCAGCACCGGCAACGTGTGCCGCTCGCCGATCACCGAGCGGCTGACCCGTCATTTCGTGACGCAGCGGCTCGGTGTGCTGGGCGGCTCGCTGATCGTGGAGAGCGCGGGCACCTGGGGCCATGAGGGCGCGCCCATGGAATCCAACGCGGAGACGGTCCTCGCCGACTTCGGCGCGGACGCCTCCGGCTTCGTCGGGCGCGAGCTCCTCGACGAGCACGTCATCATGGCCGACCTCGTCCTCACGGCCACCCGCGACCACCGCGCCCAGGTCATCTCCATGGGCCATTCGGCGGGCCTGCGCACCTTCACCCTGAAGGAGTTCACCCGCCTGGTCCGCGCGATAGACCCCGCGACGCTCCCTCCCCTGGAGGAAGGCGTCGTCCTGCGCGCACGCGCCCTGGTCCGCGCGGCGGCGGCTCTACGCGGGTGGCTTCTCGCGCCGACGGCGGAGGCGGACGAGGTGTACGACCCGTACGGGGCACCGCTGACGTTCTTCCGTTCGGTGGGCGACGAGATACACGAGGCGCTGGATCCGGTGGTGACGGCCCTCACGGGTGTCCCCGCGAGGACGTAACAACACAGGGCGTCCCTGACGTCCCCGGCCTACATTGGACGTACGTCACCGCCGACGCACGTCCGGAGCCCACCATGTCGGTCACCCACACCCTCGAGGCCGATGTCCTGCGCCGGCAGGACCCCCAGCTCGCCGACATCCTGCTCGGCGAGCTCGACCGGCAGTCGACGACGCTCCAGCTCGTCGCCGCGGAGAACTTCACCTCACCGGCCGTGCTGGCGGCCCTCGGGTCGCAGCTCGCGAACAAGTACGCGGAGGGGTATCCGGGCGCCCGGTACCACGGCGGATGCGAGATGGCCGACGTCGCCGAGCGGCTCGCCGTGGAGCGGGCCAGGGCGCTGTTCGGCGCCGAGCACGCCAATGTCCAGTCCCACTCGGGCTCTTCGGCCGTCCTCGCCGCGTACGCCGCGCTGCTGCGTCCCGGCGACACCGTCCTCGCGCTCGGACTGGCATACGGCGGACACCTCACGCACGGCTCGCCCGCCAACTTCTCGGGCCGCTGGTTCGACTTCATCGGCTACGGGGTGGACGCCGAGACCGGGCTCATCGACTACGACCAGGTGCGCACGCTGGCCCGCAACCACCGGCCCAAGGCCGTCGTGTGCGGGTCCATCGCCTACCCGCGCCATATCGACTACGCCGCTTTCCGCGACATCGCCGACGAGGTGGGCGCCTATCTCATCGCCGACGCCGCCCACCCCATGGGGCTCATCGCCGGGGGAGCGGCGCCCAGTCCGGTGCCGTACGCCGATGTGGTGTGCGCCACCACCCACAAGGTGCTGCGCGGCCCGCGCGGCGGAATGATCCTGTGCGGCTCGGACCTCGCCGAGCGCGTCGATCGCGCCGTTTTCCCGTTCACCCAGGGCGGCGCCCAGATGCACACCATCGCCGCCAAGGCCGTCGCCTTCGGGGAGGCGGCCACGCCGGCGTTCGCCGTGTACGCCCATCAGGTGGTCGCCAACGCGCGGACCCTGGCGGCCGCCCTGGAGGCGCAGGGGTTCGTCGTCACCACCGGCGGCACCGACACCCACCTGATCACCGCCGACCCGGCGCCGCTGGGCGCCGACGGCCGTGAGGCGCGTGGGCGGCTCGCCGCGGCCGGGATCGTGCTGGACTGCTGCGCGCTCCCGCACGGCGACGCCCGCGGCCTGCGCCTGGGCACGGCGGCCGTGACGACCCAGGGCATGGGGGAGGAGGAGATGGAGTGGCTCGCCGCGTTGCTGTCGAGCGTGCTGCGAGGCGGGACCGAAAGTCAGAAGGCGCGTGAAGAAGTGCGGGAGCTGACCGGTAGATTTCCGCCGTATCCCGGCTGAGGCGGGGTACACGCACCTGCGCACACAGCCACGCGTGCAACCATCGTCGCTACCCGGCAGTCCCCACACATATGCGTCGCGTACGAGTACATCGCTAGGGTGTGGGGCTGAGATGGCCAGCGAGACCTGTGGGGAAGCCCGTGCGTGAATACCTCCTGACGCTCTGCGTCACGGCCGCGGTGACGTATCTGCTGACAGGGCCGGTGCGTAAGTTCGCGATCGTGGCCGGAGCGATGCCGGAGATCCGGGCACGTGACGTGCACCGCGAGCCCACTCCGCGGCTGGGCGGTATCGCGATGTTCTTCGGCCTGTGCGCGGGCCTGCTGGTCGCGGACCACCTCACCAACCTCAGTACGGTCTTCGAGAAGTCCAACGAACCGCGGGCGCTGCTCTCCGGAGCGGCGCTCATCTGGCTTATCGGGGTCCTGGACGACAAGTTCGAGATCGACGCCCTGATCAAGCTGGGCGGCCAGATGATCGCCGCCGGCGTCATGGTCATGCAAGGTCTGACGATCCTGTGGCTGCCCATCCCGGGCTTCGGCTCGGTCGCCCTGACCCAGTGGCAGGGCACCCTGCTGACGGTCGCGCTCGTCGTCATCACCATCAACGCGGTCAACTTCGTCGACGGCCTGGACGGCCTCGCGGCGGGCATGGTGTGCATCGCGTCGGCCGCGTTCTTCCTCTACGCCTACCGCGTCTGGGTGTCGTACGGCATCGAGGCCGCCGCCCCGGCCACGCTGTTCGCGGCGATCCTGATGGGCATGTGCCTGGGCTTCCTGCCGCACAACATGCATCCGGCGCGGATCTTCATGGGCGACTCCGGCTCGATGCTGATCGGCCTGGTGCTCGCCGCGGGCGCCATCTCCATCACGGGACAGGTCGACCCGGACGCGCTGAAGCTGTTCGCCGGCTCCGAGAAGGCGGCCGTGCACCAGACGGTGCCCGTCTACATCCCGCTGCTGCTGCCGCTGACGATCATCGCGATCCCGGCCGCCGACCTGGTGCTGGCGATCGTGCGCCGCACCTGGCGCGGCCAGTCGCCGTTCGCGGCGGACCGGGGTCATCTGCACCACCGCCTGCTGGAGATCGGCCACTCGCACAGCCGCGCGGTGATGATCATGTACTTCTGGTCGGCGCTGATCGCCTTCGGCGCGCTCGCCTACTCGGTGAACTCGGCGTCCATGTGGATCGTGCTGAGCGTGGTGTTCCTGAGCGCCATCGGCCTCGTGCTGCTACTGCTGCCGCGCTTCACGCCGCGCACCCCGATGTGGGCGCAGGCCTTTGTGCCGCCGCGGTACCGACGGCACGGTGCCGTCGCCGAACCGGGCGCCGCCACACCGCAGACCGCGGGCGCCGAGGCGGGTTCCGAGGGCGGCGAAGAGCCGCGCACGCCGGTCGCGGTCGGTGTCTCGCGCGTCAACGGGGCCACCGCGATCGGCGCTCGTTCGCGGACGCTGGACAGGCGTAAAGCCGGAACCTCGCGCTGACCGTCAAGGTAGCTGACCGTCAAGGTAAGAGAGCTCTCAAGGTAAGAATCTGACTAGAGCATTGCCAAGTCATGGGGGAGCGAAGCACCCCAATACCAGACAAGTCGGCTGCCTTCCTGCACAGACGCGCACTGTCACTCTCATGTGTGACACCAAGCACATCCCTCAGGTAAAGACCTCATCAAATAGTTTGTGATACGGTTCACGAGAACCCCGGGACAGAGCCGAAGGACCGAAGTGCGACGGTCCACCGGCGTGAGGTTCTCTCTCCGCCCGGGACTACGCTCGTCCATGACGACACCCTGCCCCCACCGTGAAAGCGGAGTTGCCGCCATGCCGTCCAATGACGCCCGGATCCTGCTTCAGGCAGCCGTGCCCACAGTCGCCGCCGGAGCTGTCGCGGCCGTCGTCAGTGGGGTGGTCGCCGGTGGCAAGGGGGCGATCGGGGCGGTGGTCGCGACGGTGGTCGTGATCCTTTTCATGGGACTCGGTCTCTACGTTCTTCAGCGCACTGCCAAATCGCTTCCGCATCTGTTCCAGGCAATGGGTCTGATGCTGTACGCGGCGCAGATCCTGCTGCTGTTCATCTTCATGGCCGCGTTCAAGAACACGACGCTGTTCAACCCGCGGGCCTTCGCGTTCACGCTGCTCGGGACCACCCTGGTGTGGATCGCCATGCAGACGCGTGCCCACATGAAGGCCAAGATCCTCTACGTAGAACCCGATTCGGACGCCTCCTCGAAGGACGGCAGGTCCGAAAAGACGGGGCACTCGTCGTGAGGGGTAGGGGCGGGATAAAGGCGCTCGAGAAGTCCTGCTATCGTCCGGTGCCAACTGCGGCATCGCGGGCGCGGGCATCTGAGCTGACGCCTGCTCAATCGCGAGGCGAGATGCCCCACAGCCGCCCCCATATCCGTATCACCAGTCCCGTGCCGAACCGCGGCTGTGCGCCGCGCCGACACAACGAGGTTGCCGTACCTATGCGCCACGCTGAAGGAGCCCGCGGTGAGTGCTGACCCGACGCAGGTGCTCGCCTTCGAGACCGACTGCCACATCTTCGACGGGTGTGGCTTCCCGGCTCCGGGCCTGCACTCGTTCCTCTTCGAGCCGCTCTGGGGCGACGGCACCAGCAACGTGTACTTCGACAAGACGATGTTGCTGGCGCTGCTCGGCTCGGTCATCATCGTCGGCTTCTTCTGGGCCGCTTTCCGTAAGCCGAAGGTCGTCCCCGGCAAGCTTCAAATGGTCGCGGAGGCCGGTTACGACTTCGTTCGGCGCGGCATCGTCTACGAGACGATCGGTAAGAAGGAAGGCGAGAAGTACGTTCCGCTGGTCGTCTCGCTCTTCTTCTTCGTCTGGATGATGAACCTCTGGTCGATCGTCCCGGTCGCTCAGTTTCCGGTCACGGCGATCATCTCGTACCCCGTGGTCCTGGCGCTGATCGTCTACGTCCTGTGGGTCTCGCTGACCTTTAAGCGCCACGGATTCGTCGGTGCGTTCAAGAACTTCACGGGCTACGACAAGTCGCTCGGCCCGGTCCTCCCGCTGGCCATGCTCATCGAGTTCTTCTCGAACCTGCTCGTACGGCCGTTCACGCACGCCGTGCGACTCTTCGCGAACATGTTCGCCGGCCACACCCTGCTGCTGCTCTTCACGATCGCCAGCTGGTACTTGCTGAACGGCATCGGCATCGCCTACGCCGGCGTCTCGTTCATCATGGTCATCGTCATGACGGCCTTCGAGCTGTTCATTCAGGCCCTGCAGGCGTATGTCTTCGTACTGCTGACCTGCACCTTCATCCAGGGCGCGCTCGCCGAGCACCACTGAGCGACCCGCACCCCGACCTCACAGTCGTCCGGTGGCCAACCCCCACCGGTCCGTACAGAAAAGGAAGAACTGGCATGTCCCAGACCCTTGCCGCTGTTTCCGGCTCGCTCGGCTCCATCGGCTACGGCCTCGCTGCCATCGGCCCCGGCGTCGGCGTCGGCATCATCTTCGGTAACGGTACCCAGGCCCTGGCCCGTCAGCCCGAAGCTGCCGGCCTGATCCGCGCCAACCAGATCCTCGGCTTCGCCTTCTGTGAGGCGCTCGCCCTCATCGGTCTGGTCATGCCGTTCGTCTACGGCAAGTGATCTGCGGATCCACGACCAGCCGACTAGACGAAAGGCACTAATATGAGCCAGCTGCTCGTTCTGGCGGTCGAGGAGTCGGAGAACCCCCTCGTCCCGCCGATCCCCGAGCTCGTCATCGGCCTGATCGCCTTCGTCATCGTCTTCGGCTTCCTCGCCAAGAAGCTCCTCCCGAACATCAACAAGGTTCTGGAAGAGCGCCGCGAGGCCATCGAGGGCGGTATCGAGAAGGCCGAGGCCGCCCAGACCGAGGCCCAGAGCGTCCTGGAGCAGTACAAGGCCCAGCTCGCCGAGGCCCGGCACGAGGCCGCGCGTCTGCGCCAGGAGGCGCAGGAGCAGGGCGCCACGCTCATCGCCGAGATGCGCGCGGAAGGCCAGCGGCAGCGCGAGGAGATCGTCGCCGCCGGTCACGCCCAGATCGAGGCCGACCGCAAGGCCGCCGCGTCCGCGCTGCGCCAGGACGTCGGCGCGCTCGCCACCGACCTGGCCGGCAAGCTCGTCGGCGAGTCCCTCGAGGACCACGCCCGGCAGAGCCGTGTCATCGACCGCTTCCTCGACGAACTCGAGGAGAAGGCCGAGGCCGGACGATGAACGGAGCGAGCCGCGAGGCCCTGGCAGCCGCACGCGAGCGACTCGACGCGCTGACGGACAACACGTCCGTGGACGCCGGACGGCTCGCCGACGAGCTGGCCGCCGTCACCGCGCTGCTCGACCGCGAGGTGTCGCTGCGTCGGGTCCTCACCGACCCGGCGCAGGGCGGAGAGGCGAAGGCCGAGCTGGCCCAGCGCCTGCTCGGCGGCCAGGTCGGCGGCGAGGCCACCGACCTGCTGGCCGGCATGGTGCGCTCCCGCTGGTCGCAGTCCCGCGACCTGGTGGACGCGCTGGAGGAACTGGCGAACACCGCCGACCTCACCGCCGCGCAGAAGGCGGGCACGCTCGACGACGTCGAGGACGAGCTGTTCCGGTTCGGCCGGATCGTCTCCTCCAGCACCGAGCTGCGGGCCGCGCTGACCGACCGCGCCGCCACCACCTCGGCCAAGAGCGAGCTGCTGCGCAGCCTGCTCGGCGGCCGGGCGAGGGCGACCACCGAGCGTCTGGTGACGCGTCTTGTGACCGTGCCGCGTGGACGTAGCCTGGAGTCGGGACTGGAGTCCCTGTCCAAGCTCGCCGCAGAGCGCCGGGACCGCATGGTGGCAGTCGTCACCTCGGCGGTGCCGCTGAGCGACGGGCAGAGGCAGCGCCTGGGCGCCGCGCTCGCCAAGCTCTACGGCCGCCAGATGCACCTCAACCTCGACGTGGACCCCGAGGTCGTCGGTGGCATCCGGGTGCAGGTCGGCGACGAGGTCATCAACGGCTCGATCGCGGACCGTATCGAGGACGCCGGCCGCCGACTGGCGAGCTGACAGCAACTTCATAGCAGTACGTACTTACGACGGCCCATGTTGGGCCGTGCAGAGGATTCACCTCGTTCAGGGGGGAGTCCCCATCCCCCCAAGTGAAACTTCGGGCCCAACAAGGAGAGCAGGGAACCCAGATGGCGGAGCTCACGATCCGGCCGGAGGAGATCCGGGACGCGCTGGAGAACTTTGTCCAGTCGTACAAGCCGGACGCGGCCTCGCGCGAGGAGGTCGGTACGGTCACCCTTGCCGGCGACGGCATCGCGAAGGTCGAGGGTCTGCCCTCGGCCATGGCCAACGAACTGCTGAAGTTCGAGGACGGCACCCTCGGCCTCGCCCTCAACCTCGAGGAGCGCGAGATCGGTGCCATCGTCCTCGGTGAGTTCAGCGGCATCGAGGAGGGTCAGCCGGTGCAGCGCACCGGTGAGGTGCTCTCCGTGGCCGTCGGCGAGGGTTACCTCGGCCGCGTCGTCGACCCGCTCGGCAACCCGATCGACGGCCTCGGCGAGATCGAGACGTCCGGCCGACGCGCCTTGGAGCTGCAGGCCCCGGGCGTCATGGCCCGTAAGTCGGTGCACGAGCCGATGGAGACCGGCTACAAGGCCGTCGACGCGATGACCCCGATCGGCCGTGGCCAGCGTCAGCTGATCATCGGTGACCGCCAGACCGGCAAGACCGCCCTGGCCGTCGACACGATCATCAACCAGCGCGACAACTGGCGCACCGGCGACCCGAACAAGCAGGTCCGCTGCATCTACGTCGCCATCGGCCAGAAGGGCTCCACGATCGCGTCGGTCCGCCGCGCGCTGGAGGAGAACGGCGCGCTGGAGTACACGACCATCGTCGCCGCCCCGGCGTCCGACCCGGCCGGCTTCAAGTACCTGGCGCCGTACACCGGTTCGGCCATCGGTCAGCAGTGGATGTACGAGGGCAAGCACGTCCTCATCATCTTCGACGACCTCTCGAAGCAGGCCGACGCCTACCGTGCCGTGTCCCTGCTGCTGCGCCGCCCGCCGGGCCGTGAGGCCTACCCGGGTGACGTCTTCTACCTGCACTCCCGTCTGCTGGAGCGCTGCGCGAAGCTCTCCGACGCCATGGGCGCCGGTTCGATGACGGGTCTGCCGATCGTCGAGACCAAGGCCAACGACGTCTCGGCGTTCATCCCGACCAACGTCATCTCCATCACCGACGGCCAGTGCTTCCTGGAGTCGGACCTGTTCAACGCCGGTCAGCGCCCCGCGCTGAACGTCGGTATCTCCGTCTCCCGAGTCGGTGGTTCCGCGCAGCACAAGGCGATGAAGCAGGTCTCCGGTCGTCTCCGCGTGGACCTCGCCCAGTTCCGTGAGCTGGAGGCGTTCGCCGCCTTCGGTTCCGACCTGGACGCCGCGTCGAAGGCGCAGCTGGAGCGCGGGCAGCGCATGGTCGAGCTGCTGAAGCAGGCTCAGTACGAGCCGATGTCCACCGAGGACCAGGTCGTCTCCGTGTGGGCCGGCACCACCGGCAAGATGGACGACGTCCCGGTCGGCGACATCCGCCGCTTCGAGAAGGAGCTCCTGGAGTACCTGCACCGCAAGGAGCAGGGCCTCATGACCTCCATCAAGGAGGGCGGCAAGATGTCGGACGACACCCTCACCGCCGTCGCCGACGCCATCGCCGAGTTCAAGAAGCAGTTCGAGACCGCGGACGGCAGGCTGCTCGGCGAGGACGCTCCGGCCGCCGCCAAGTGACGTAAGGAAGGGACCTGACTCATGGGAGCCCAGCTCCGGGTCTACAAGCGTCGCATCCGATCCGTCACCGCGACCAAGAAGATCACGAAGGCGATGGAGATGATCGCCGCCTCGCGCGTCGTCAAGGCGCAGCGCAAGGTGGCGGCCTCCACGCCCTACGCGACCGAGCTCACCCGCGCGGTCACGGCGGTCGGTACCGGCTCGAACACCAAGCACCCGCTGACCACGCAGGCCGAGACGGTCACGCGGTCCGCGGTGCTGCTCCTGACGAGCGACCGTGGCCTCGCCGGCGCCTTCAACTCCAACGCCATCAAGGCGGCGGAGCAGCTGACCGAGCGCCTGGAGCGCGAGGGCAAGGAGGTCGACATCTACATCGTCGGCCGCCGCGGTGTGGCGCACTACAACTTCCGTGAGCGCAAGATCGCGGAGTCGTGGAGCGGTTTCACCGACGAGCCCACGTACGCGGACGCCAAGAAGGTCGCGGCCCCGCTGATCGAGGCCATCGAGAAGGAGACGGCGGAGGGCGGCGTGGACGAGCTCCACATCGTCTACACCGAGTTCGTCTCGATGATGACGCAGCAGGCGCTGGACGCCCAGCTGCTGCCGCTCAGCCTCGAAGAGGTCGCGCAGGAGGCTCCGTCCAAGGGCGAGATCCTTCCGCTGTACGACTTCGAGCCCTCGGCGGAGGACGTCCTCGACGCCCTGCTGCCGCGGTACGTCGAGAGCCGTATCTACAACGCGCTGCTCCAGTCGGCCGCCTCGAAGCACGCCGCCACGCGGCGCGCGATGAAGTCGGCCACCGACAACGCGGGCGAGCTGATCAACACGCTCTCCCGTCTTGCCAACGCGGCCCGCCAGGCCGAAATCACCCAGGAAATCAGCGAGATCGTCGGTGGCGCTAGCGCCCTGGCCGACGCGACCGCGGGGAGTGACCGATAATGACCACCACTGTTGAGACCGCGACGGCTACGGGCCGCGTCGCCCGGGTCATCGGCCCGGTCGTCGACGTGGAGTTCCCCGTCGACGCGATGCCGGAGATCTACAACGCCCTCCACGTCGAGGTCGCCGACCCGGCGAACGCGGGCGAGAAGAAGATCCTGACCCTGGAGGTCGCCCAGCACCTGGGTGACGGCCTGGTCCGCACCATCTCCATGCAGCCCACCGACGGTCTGGTCCGCCAGGCCGCGGTCACCGACACCGGCGACGGCATCACCGTCCCGGTCGGCGACTTCACCAAGGGCAAGGTGTTCAACACCCTCGGTGAGGTGCTGAACGTCGACGAGAAGTACGACGGCGAGCGCTGGTCCATCCACCGCAAGGCCCCGAACTTCGACGAGCTCGAGTCGAAGACCGAGATGTTCGAGACCGGCGTCAAGGTCATCGACCTGCTGACCCCGTACGTCAAGGGCGGCAAGATCGGTCTGTTCGGCGGTGCCGGTGTCGGCAAGACGGTGCTCATCCAGGAGATGATCTACCGCGTCGCCAACAACCACGACGGTGTGTCGGTGTTCGCCGGTGTCGGTGAGCGCACCCGTGAGGGCAACGACCTCATCGACGAGATGAGCGAGTCCGGCGTCATCGACAAGACCGCGCTGGTCTTCGGTCAGATGGACGAGCCCCCGGGCACCCGTCTGCGCGTCGCGCTGGCCGGCCTCACCATGGCCGAGTACTTCCGTGACGTCCAGAAGCAGGACGTGCTGTTCTTCATCGACAACATCTTCCGCTTCACACAGGCCGGTTCCGAGGTGTCGACCCTGCTCGGCCGTATGCCCTCCGCGGTGGGCTACCAGCCGAACCTGGCCGACGAGATGGGTCTCCTCCAGGAGCGCATCACCTCGACCCGTGGTCACTCGATCACCTCGATGCAGGCGATCTACGTCCCCGCGGACGACCTGACCGACCCGGCCCCGGCCACCACGTTCGCCCACCTCGACGCGACGACGGTTCTGTCCCGTCCGATCTCCGAGAAGGGCATCTACCCGGCCGTGGACCCGCTGGACTCCACGTCCCGGATCCTGGACCCGCGCTACATCGCGCAGGACCACTACCAGACCGCCATGCGTGTCAAGGGGATCCTGCAGAAGTACAAGGACCTCCAGGACATCATCGCGATCCTCGGTATCGACGAGCTCAGCGAGGAGGACAAGCTGGTCGTCCAGCGTGCCCGCCGCGTCGAGCGCTTCCTGTCCCAGAACACCCACGTCGCCAAGCAGTTCACCGGTGTGGACGGCTCCGACGTGCCGCTGGACGAGTCGATCACCGCGTTCAACGCGATCTGCGACGGTGAGTTCGACCACTTCCCGGAGCAGGCGTTCTTCATGTGCGGTGGTCTCGAGGACCTGAAGAAGAACGCGAAGGAGCTGGGCGTCTCCTGACGCACCGGTTCTCTTGAGCCACTGAGCTCTTGACGGAGGGGGCGGGGGTTCGTCCCGCCCCCTCTCTCACGCCTACTAGACTTGTAACCAACACCCGGCAGAACCGCCGGGTGGTGACCCGAGGAGCCACCTTGGCTGCTGAGCTGCACGTCGCGCTGGTCGCCGCCGACCGTGAGGTCTGGTCCGGCCAGGCCACCCTGGTCGTCGCGCGCACCACGTCCGGCGACATCGGCGTCATGCCCGGTCACCAGCCGCTGCTCGGTGTGCTGGAGTCGGGCCCGGTGACCATCCGTACGAGTGAAGGTGGAACCGTCATCGCCGCGGTCCACGGCGGTTTCATCTCGTTCGCGGACGACAAGCTGTCGCTGCTGGCCGAGATCGCCGAGCTGTCGGACGAGATCGACGTCCAGCGCGCGGAGCGGGAACTCGAGCGCGCGAAGGCGGAGGGCGACAACGTCGCCGAGCGCCGCGCGGAGGTCCGCCTGCGGGCGGCGACGGCGCGCTGACCCCTGGGGGTACCGCCCGGGGCCTTTAGGCTCTGGGACAGTGCACGCGATGACGTCACTCAGCCGCGGCTGGGACCGGAGCAATCCGGTGCCGGTCGCGGCTGAGGCAGATATGGAAGTTTTTTCCGTTCCGTTACCTAGGAGACGAGGAGGTCGGTGTCGATGGTCCTCGCTCTGACTGTGTGCGGAATCGTCGTCGCCCTTGTGGTGCTGGGGCTGTTCGTCTTCGGCTTGCGCCGCAGGCTGATCCAGCGCTCGGGCGGCACCTTCGACTGTTCCCTACGATGGGACGTGCCGGAGAAACCCGACACCAGCGGCAAGGGCTGGAGCTACGGCGTCGCCCGCTACAACGGCGACCGTATCGAGTGGTACCGCGTCTTCTCCTACGCCTACCGCCCGCGCCGCGTCCTGGAGCGCTCCGCGATCGAGGTGGCCGGCCGCCGTGTACCCGACGGCGAGGAGGAGCTGGCGCTGCTCTCCGACGCGGTGATCCTCACCTGTCTGCACCGGGGCACGCGCCTGGAACTCGCCATGAGCGAAGACGCGCTGACCGGTTTCCTCGCGTGGCTTGAGGCAGCCCCGCCCGGTCAGCGCGTCAATGTCGCTTAGCCCGCTTACTGATTGAGCCCGTTGTTGATTGCGGTCACCAGCTCACCGTTGCTGCTGTCGCCGCTGAACTCCCAGAAGAACGCGCCGCCGAGGCCCTGGTTCTTGGCCCAGGTCATCTTCCCGGCGATCGTCGACGGGGTGTCGTACGACCACCAGTTGCTGCCGCAGTGCGCGTACGCCGTGCCGGCGATGGTGCCGTTCGCAGGGCAGGAGTTCTTCAGGACCTTGTAGTCCTCGATGCCCGCCTCGTAGGTGCCGGTCGCCGGGCCGGTGGCCGTGCCGCCGGGGGCGGACTGGGTGACGCCTGTCCAGCCGCGGCCGTAGAAGCCGATGCCGAGCAGCAGCTTGCTCGCCGGGACGCCCTTGGCCTTGAGCTTGGCTATGGCGGCGGCGGAGTTGAAGCCCTCCTTCGGGATGCCGGAGTACGACGTGAGCGGCGATTGCGGGGCCGTCGGGCCGGTCTTGTCCCAGGCACCGAAGTAGTCGTACGTCATCACGTTGTACCAGTCGAGGTACTGGGCGGCGCCGCCGTAGTCGGCCGCGTCGATCTTGCCGCCGGACGAGGCGTCGGCCGTGATGGCGGCGGTGATCAGATAGTTCGAGCCGAACTCGGTACGCAGCGCCTGCGTGAGGTTCTTGAAGGCGGCGGCGCCGGAGGTGTCGCAGGTCAGACCGCAGGCGTTGGGGTACTCCCAGTCGATGTCGATGCCGTCGAAGACATCGGCCCAGCGCGGGTCCTCGACCACGGCCTTGCAGGACTTGGCGAACGCGGCCGCGTTGGCGGCGGCCTGCCCGAAGCCGCCGGAGTAGGTCCAGCCGCCGAACGAGTACAGCACCTTGATGTGCGGGTACTTGGCCTTCAGCTGGCGCAGCTGGTTGAAGTTGCCGCGCAGCGGCTGGTCCCACGTGTCGGCGGTGCCGCTGACGGACTGGTCGGCGGTGTACGCCTTGTCGTAGGCGGCGTAGGTGTCGTCGACGGTGCACTGACCGTTCTTGACGTTGCCGAACGCGTAGTTGATGTGGGTGATCTTCGAGGCGGAGCCGGAGGTCACCAGGTTCTTCACGTGGTAGTTGCGGCCGTAGACGCCCCACTCGGTGAAGTAGCCGAGCTTGACCTTGTCGCCGGTGGGCGGCGGGTCGGTGGTGCCGCCGGTGGTGCGCACCGCGCGGGCGCCGCTGACCGGGCCCGTCTGGTCGGCGGTGTCGCGGGCCTGGACGGTGTAGGAGTAGTCGGTGCCGGCGGTCAGGCCGGTGTCGGAGTACGACGTGGTCGTCACGGTGGCGACCTTGGCGCCGTCGCGCAGGACGTCGTAGTTCTTGACGCCGTTGTCGTCGGTGGCGGCCGACCAGCTGAGCTTCACCGAGGTGTTGGTGATGTCGGAGGCGGTGGGCGTGCCGGGGGCGGACGGCGGGTTGTCGCCGGGGACGCTGCCGCCGTCGCAGCTGCCGCCGTTCAGCTTGCAGTTGGCGGGAGAGCCGGAGCCGGTGCCGTTGAAGCCGAAGGAGACGGAGGCGCCGGGGGCGAGGGTGCCGTTCCAGGACTTGTTCTTGGCGGTCCAGTGGGTGCCGGAGGAGGTGACGTCGGCGTCCCAGGCGGAGGTGACGGAGGTGCCGGAGGGGAAGTCCCACTCCACGGTCCAGGAGCTGAGGGAGGCGGTGCCGGTGTTCTTCACCGTCCACTTGCCCTCGAAGCCGGTGCCCCAGTCCTGGGTCTTGGCATAGGTGGCGGTGGCGGATGTCGCGGCTTCGGCCGGGCTCGCGAGGCCGACCAGACCGGCCAGCGGGAGCAGCAGGGTCGCGAACCCCGCCATGGCTCTGTGTCTGAAGCGCATGCTGCGCCTCCTTGTCGGGGAGTCAGGGGGGCATGACTGAGCCTCACGCCCATTCATGGTGCGGCGAGAATAGAAAGGTCTGGACCACACGTCAATAGGTCTGGACCAGTTGGCCTTTCGCTCCGAAGCGTCCCGCTAGATCCCCAACTCCTGTGCCAGTACGGCCGCTTGAACCCGACTGCGCAGCTCCAGCTTCCCCAGCAACCGGCTGACATGGGTCTTCACGGTCGCCTCGGCCATGTTCAGCCGGGTCGCGATGGCGGCGTTGGACAGGCCTTCACCCAGGCAGGACAGCACCTCGCGTTCGCGGCGGGTGAGGCTGTCCAGGACGGACGGGTCGGCCGTCGACTCCCGCACCGGCTTCGCGGCGAACTCGGCGATCAGCCGCCGGGTGACGGCCGGGGCGATGAGGCCCTCGCCGCGCGCCACGGTACGGACCGCCGCCAGCAGGTCCTTGGCCTCGGCGTTCTTGAGCAGGAATCCGGACGCGCCCGCCCGCAGCGCCCCGAACACATACTCGTCGAGGTCGAAGGTGGTCAGCACGAGCACATCCGCGAGCCGCTCCTCGACGACCCGGCGGGTGGCCGACACCCCGTCCAGGCGCGGCATCTGAATGTCCATCAGGACCAGGTCGGGCCGCAGCTCCCGGGCCAGCTCCACCGCCTGCTCACCGTCCGCCGCCTCGCCGACCACCTCGATGTCGGGCGCGCTGCGCAGGATGAGGACCAGTCCGGCGCGGACGGCGGACTGGTCCTCGGCGACGAGCACGCGGATCATGCGGGGTCTCCTTCGGTCAGCGGAAGCGTGGCGCGTACGACCCAGATCTTGCCGTCCGCGGAGTCCGGGTCGTCGACGGGCCCCGCCTCGAACTCGCCGCCCAGCAGCGCGATCCGCTCCCGCATGCCGACGAGCCCGGCGCCGGAGCCGGGCGCGCGCGGCCCCTCGCGGTCGCCGAAGGGGCTCGTCACGGCGACGGTGAGCGCGCCGTCCGGCTGCCGGAGCGCCACCGTCACGTGGCCGGGGGAGGCGTGCTTGAGGGCATTGGTCAGCGACTCCTGCACGATCCGGTACGCGGCGAGCCCCACCGGCGCGGGCAGGCTGTCGTCGTGGACGGCGTCGAGCGTGACGTCGAGGCCGTTGGTGCGGGCGGTGTCGACCAGGGCGGTGAGGCCGTCCAGGGTGGGCGCGGCGGTCGGCTCCTTGTCACCGCTGTCGTCCCGCAGGATCCCGATCAGCCGTCGCATCTCCGCGAGCCCTTCGACGCTGTTCTCCCGGATGACTGTGAGGGCCCCTTTCGCGGTCGCCGCGTCATCGAGGGAGAGGGCGGCCGTGGAGTGGATGGCGATCGCCGAGAGGTGGTTGGCGACCATGTCGTGCAGTTCGCGGGCCATGCGGGCGCGCTCGGCGGTGACGGCCTGCGTACGGTCCATCTCGGCGAGCAGCGCGGTCTGCTCGGCGCGCAGCCGGGCGGCATCGGCGGCCTCGCGGTGATTGCGCACGATCAGGCCGGTGGCCGCGGGCCCGAACGAGACGACGCCCGTGGCCACACCGATCAGCAGGGCCTCGGGCACCCGCCACAGCGCGAACGGCACCACGGTCGCGATCACCGTGAGCATCCCGGTGACCCACGGAATGCGGCGGGCCGCGGCGGGTGTGCCGTACAGCACCGCTGCGTACATGACGTCGGTGAACATCAGGACGGTGACCAGGTTGCCCTGCGTGAGCAGGTCCACGACGATCGCGACCGTGGCCACCGGCAGTGCCACGTGCGGAGCGGTCCGGCGCAGCAGCTCGCAGCCGGCCACCACGAGGAGCGGCAGCAGGATCGGCCAGCGGCCGGACCACAACACGTTCGGCTCGTCGGACGGCCGCATGGCCAGCCCGATGCCCCACAGCAGCAGCCCGCCCAGGAGCCCGGCGACTGCGACACGCATGTCGAACGGGTGCGGGCGGGGGAGTCGTACGACCATGCCACCATCCAACACGGCGCGACGGCCGGACACCTGATTCCGGGGAAGGGTCCTGGACTGCATCTTTCGATGTACCGCGACTTCGTCACCGCCGACGACGAAAGCGGCGGATCGCGACGGGAGCCTTGAGGAGGTGAGCGAAGGGAGTACGCCGTGATCGTCACGCTGATCATCGTCTGCGAGGTCGGCTTCTGGGTGCTGCTGGCCGGGGGCCTGTTCTTCCGCTACGTGCTGGGGATGCGCCGGACCGGGCTGGCCCTGCTGCTGGTCGAGCCGCTGCTGGAGGTGGTGCTGCTGGTCGCCACGGCGATCGACCTGAAGAACGGCGCCGACCCGAGCTGGGAGCACGGCCTCGCCGCCGTCTACATCGGCTACACCGTCGGTCACGGCCATCGCACCGTGAAGTGGCTGGACGGACATGCCGCGCACCGCTTCGGCGGCGCCGCGCCGCCCGCCGGGCCCCCGCGCTACGGCATGGCCCGTGCCCGGCACGAGGGCAGGGTGTGGCTGGGTACGGTCACGGGCGCCGCGGTCGCGTCGGTGCTGCTGCTGATCGCCAAGTGGTACATCGACGACCCGAGCCGCACCGGCTCCCTGGACAGCTGGATCTTCGTCGCCTGGCGAGCCGCCGGCATCCACGGCCTGATCGCCCTGAGTTACGCGATCTGGCCGAAGAAGGGCCCGGCGGGGACGGGGCAGGAGACGCCGGAGAGGGAGCGGGTCCGGCGCTGAACCGTCCCCGCGGTCTCAGCGCTCCCCGCCCGGCACCCACAGCACGTCCCCGACCTCCTTGTTCGCCGTCCGCGCCAGGATGAACAGGAGGTCGGACAGGCGGTTGAGGTAGGTCGCCGTCAGCGGGTTCATCGCCTCGCCGTGCACCTCCAGCGCCGCCCACGTGGAGCGCTCGGCCCGCCGTACGACCGTGCAGGCCTGGTGGAGCAGGGCCGCGCCCGGGGTTCCGCCCGGCAGGATGAAGGAGCGGAGCTTCTCCAACTGCTCGTTGAAGCGGTCGCAGTCCGCCTCCAGCTTGTCGATGTAGAACTGCTCGACCCGCAGGGGCGGGAACTCCGGCTTCTCGACCACCGGTGTCGACAGGTCCGCACCCACGTCGAACAGGTCGTTCTGCACCCGGGTGAGGACCTTGACGACCTCCTCCTCCAGCCCGCCCAGCGCGATCGCCGTGCCGATCACCGCGTTCGCCTCGTTGGCGTCGGCGTACGCCGAGATCCGCAGATCGGTCTTGGCGACCCGGCTCATGTCGCCGAGGGCGGTCGTGCCCTGGTCGCCGGTCCTGGTGTAGATGCGCGTCAGATTGACCATGTGGCCAGCGTAGTTACGCTCCGGCGGTTCGGAACACGCGTGTGCCGACTGTCACGGTCAGTGCGGTGAAGGCGAGCGCGACCAGGGCGCCGTACAGCATGTGCGTCGTCGCGTACGAGCCGACGTACGCGTCCCGCACCGCGTCCACCAGATAGCGGAACGGGATGAAGTGGGACAGCACATCCAGCCACACCGGTCCCAGCGTCATCGGGAGCATCAGACCGGACAGCAGCATCATCGGCATCGTCATGGCGTTGATCGCCGGGCCGAACTCCTGCGGGGTGCGGACCTTCATCGCGAGGGCGTACGACAGCGAGGCCAGCGACACCGTCAGCAGCGCGACGAACGCGAAGCCGATCAGCACACCGGGCAGGGGAGCGCGCAGCCCCATCAGCAGCGCCGCCAGCACCAGAAGTACCGCCTGGAAGACGAACACGGTGGCGTCGCGCAGCACCCGGCCAAGCAGCAGGGCGAGGCGGCTGACGGGCGTCACGCGCATGCGCTCCACCACGCCCTGGCCCTTCTCGATGATGATCGCGAACCCGGCGAACGACGCCCCGAACAAGCCGAGTTGGAGCAGCAGCCCGGGCACCAGCACCTGCCACGAGCTGCCGCGCCCGCCGAGCGGCAGGTCGGTGAGCAGCGGGCCGAAGAAGAGCAGATAGAGGAGCGGCATCAGGACGCCGAAGAGCAGGGCGAAGCGGGAGCGCAGGGACTGGCGGAGATAGCGGCCGTAGATGAGGGCCGTGTCCTGGAACAGCATCTGAGAATTCCTATACGGCTACGGGGGCGGCGTCGGCCGGTGCGGCGCCGCGGCCGGTGATGGCGAGGAACGTGTCCTGGAGCGAGGCGTCGATCGAGCCGCCGTACTCCAGCTTCAGCGCGCTCGGCGTGCCCTCCGCGACGACCACGCCCCGGTCGACGACGACCAGGCGGTCGGAGAGGGCGTCGGCCTCGTCCAGGTAGTGGGTGGTCAGGAAGACGGTCGTGCCGTGCTCGTCGCGCAGGCGACGGATCAGGTCCCACAGGTCGGCCCGGCTGCCGGGGTCGAGGCCGGTCGTCGGCTCGTCGAGGAAGAGCACCTTCGGGCGGTGCGTGAGCGCCATCGCGATGTCGAGGCGCCGCCGCTGCCCGCCGGAGAGGGCGCCGGCCTTGCGGTCGAGGAGGTCGGTGAGACCCAGGTCGCGGGCCAACTCCGCTGCCCGCTCGGTCGCCTGCGCCTTCGTCAGGCGGTACAGGCGGCCCTGGGTGACCAGTTCCTCCCGCACGGTGATCTGCGGATCGACGCCGCCCGACTGGGCCACGTACCCGCACGCCCGGCGCACTCCGGCGGGGTCGGTCGCGAGATCGCAGCCCGCCACGGTGGCCGCGCCCCCGGTGGGCGCCAGCAGGGTCGTCAGCATCCGCAGGGTCGTCGTCTTGCCGGCCCCGTTCGGGCCCAGAAAGCCGAGGATCTCGCTCTGTCGGACGGTCAGGTCGATGCCGCGTACGGCCTCGACGGGGCCGAGCTTGGTCTGGAAGGTACGGGCCAGTCCGGCCGTACTGATGATGGGCATGGCCCCAGAAAAACAGAGTCACTTAAATTTTGCAATGCCCCCAAAGTTTCAGTGAGCCCACCGAAGCTAGGATGTGGACCATGGCTGAAGGGCTCAGGGAGCGCAAGAAGCGCGAGACGAGGCAGCGGATCTCGGACATCGCTACCGGGCTGTTCCTGGAGCACGGCTTCGTGACCGTGACGATCGCGGACGTGGCCGAGGCCGCCGATGTCTCCGTGAACACCGTCTACAACTACTTCCCGGCGAAGGAGGACCTCTTCTTCGACCGCTCCGCCGGCGTCGTCGAGCAGCTCTCGCGCTGGGTGCGCGGCCGGGAGAAGGGCGAGTCGGCCGCCCGCGCCGTGCTGCGCGAGCTGCGTGCCGAGGTCGAGGCGGTCTCGCCCAGGGTCGGGCTCATGGAGGGCTACGACCGCTTCCTGCGCTGCATCCAAGAGGCGCCGCCCCTGCGCTCACGGCTGTGGAGCCTGCAGCAGGAGATCCACGAGCATCTGGAGGCGACCCTGCGCGAGGAGGCCGGCGCGGACGCCGACGACCCGTTGCCGGGGCTGATCGCCGGTCAGATCGCCTGGATCCACCAGACGGTGTTCGTCCACATCGGGCAGGAGATGGTCGCCGGGCGAAATCCGGGCAAAGTGTCACGCGAGGTGCTCGTACTTCTCGGCGACATCGAGGAGCTGTTGAGCGAGAAGGTGCTCAACTACGCCGTCCGAGGCGCTCAGTGACCCGTGCCGGTGTGATGTCCGTCAGATGAGACGTGACTCGCGTTACTAACCGGTCACACAGTCCCTCACGCCCGCTAAGGTCCGCCGAAGAGCAACCTAAACAGGGTGTAAGGCGTTTCAAAGGGGAGTCGCAACAGTGGCACGGAAGCTTGCCGTCATCGGCGCCGGCTTGATGGGTTCCGGGATCGCCCAGGTCTCCGCTCAGGCGGGCTGGGACGTGGTCCTGCGTGACGTCACCGACGAGGCGCTGGGGCGTGGCACCGACGGCATCAAGGCGTCGTACGACAAGTTCGTCAGCAAGGGCAAGCTGGAGGCGCACGACGCCGACGCGGCCCTCGCCCGGATCACCGCGACCACCGACCTGGACGCCGCCGCCGACGCGGATGTCGTCGTCGAGGCCGTCTTCGAGAAGCTCGAGGTCAAGCACGAGATCTTCCGCGCGCTCGACAAGATCGTGCGCCCGGAGGCGGTGCTCGCCTCCAACACCTCCGCCATTCCGATCACCAAGATCGCGGCGGCCACCGAGCACCCCGACCGGGTGGTCGGTGTGCACTTCTTCTCGCCGGTGCCGATGATGCAGCTCGTCGAGCTGGTCCGCGGCTACAAGACGAGCGACGAAACCCTCGCCACCGCACGGGAGTTCGCCGAGTCCGTCGGCAAGACCTGCATCGTGGTCAACCGGGACGTCGCCGGCTTCGTCACCACCCGGCTGATCTCGGCCCTCGTCGTCGAGGCCACCAAGCTCTACGAGTCGGGCGTCGCCACCGCCGAGGACATCGACCTCGCCTGCAAGCTGGGCTTCGGTCACGCCATGGGCCCGCTCGCCACGGCGGACCTCACCGGCGTCGACATCCTGCTGCACGCCACCAGCAACATCTACACCGAGTCCCAGGACGAGAAGTTCGCCCCGCCGGAGCTGATGCGCCGGATGGTGGACGCGGGTGACATCGGCCGCAAGAGCGGGCAAGGCTTTTACAGCTACTGAGGTTTCGTAGACCACCGGACAGCTCCCGCACGTGTCACGCGATGGGGTGAATTCGGTATCGGTTCGCTTACAGACGGCAACCTCTGACCGCTCAACGCAGTCAGAGGTTGCATCACCGGCCACAGCGAAGACTCCTGGCAAACACAGACGCAAACACAGACAGCGGCACACACGCAGACAACACACCGCGGAGCACGAACGCACGCTTGGGGAGCGCATATGCACATCAGGGGCGACCACGCCGAGCTGGTCGTCGGGGGCCGCCTCGACGTCCGCAGCGCGGCGGACGCCCGTACGGTCCTGCACTCGGCCGTCGACGACGGAGTCGGCGATCTGGTGCTCGACCTGTCCGAGCTTGAGTTCTGGGACGCCACCGGACTCGGGGTGATCATGGGGGCCCATCGGCGGGCCGGCCGCTGCGGCCGGCGCCTGGTGCTGCGCGGCGTGCCGCCGCAGATGCAGCGGCTGCTGGTGGCCACCCGGCTGCACCGGATCCTGGCGATCGAGGGCGGCATCGGGGTGGAGTCACTGCCGAGGGTGTGACACCCGCAACGGGCGGGGCGGGACAGTCGGGCGTTCCGGCTGCGAAGCGCATGTCACGCACAATCCTCACGAGACTGTGATGTCTCGGGCGGCGCGGTACCCCGACCTGTCGTAGATACTGTGCGAAGGTTTAGGGTTCGGCTGCCCGCCACCTAGACAAACCCCTTCGAGCGGGCCCGGACCAGAAGCGACAGCGCGGTGTGCAAAGGCCGGGAGGGGCCGCAAACAGCACACGACGCTTTTGGGGGGCTTGACCTATGGACCCGAACAACCGGGGACCCGAGGAGTACGGCCTTGACGCTGACGGCCAGTCGTCGCGCCAGCGCCCGCCCAGGGATCCCCTCACACCCGACTTCGGACAGCACACGCCCGCACTCGCCCGCACGGTGCAACTGGTCTCGGGCGACTTCCTGCTCACCGTCAATCCCGTGGACGGCAGTGAGATCGAGGTCTGCCCGCCCGCGGAGCGGCCCGCACGTCCCGAGAAGCTGGCCCCGGCCGAACGCGCCGAGATCGACCGCGCCGCCAGGCCGCCGGTCCCACCCGGGCCGACCCGTCCCGCACAGCCGCTGCTGGCCCGCCAGGACGAGCGCGAACAGCTGGTACGGATGCTCGCCCGCGGCCGCTCCGTACGTCTGGTCGGCCCCCGGGGTGCCGGCCGCACCAGCCTGCTCGACCTCGTCGCCGACGACTGCGAGGACCTCGCGCCCGACGGCGTGATCCGTCTCACCGGCTTCCACCGCACGCCCGCCGATCTGCTGTACGACCTCTTTCACGCCGTCTACAGCGCGCCCCTGTACCGCCCGGATCGGGACGAACTTCTCTCCTGTGTGCGGGAGATCGGTGCCGTCGTCGTCCTGGACGACATCGAGTTCGGCGGCGCCGCGCTCGACGAGCTGCTGGACGCCACCCCTGAGTGCGCCTTCCTGATCGGCGCCACGCCCGAGGTGCCCGCCCCGTCCGCCGACTCCGGCATCGAGGTGGTCGCCCTCGACGGTCTCGACCGCGCCGCGAGCATGGAGCTCCTGGAGCGCGGGGTCGGCCGGGTCCTCACCGAGGACGAGACGAACTGGGCGGGCGATCTGTGGTTCGAGTCCGAGGGCCTGCCGCTCAGGTTCGTCCAGGCCGGGGCGCTGCTGCGGCAGCGGGACCGGCTGCGGGCGGGAGCGGAGGCCGTCGACGAGTACGGCGTCTTCGAGGACGCACCGCCGGTCGACGCCCCCTTGGACGCCTCGTACGACACCGAGGGCGGCGGCGTGGAGACGCCCCTGCCGTCGCTCGGCGAGGCGGCCGGCCCGGCGCGGCTGCTCGCCTCCCGGCTCAGCGCGTCGGCCCGCGCCACCCTGAGGTTCGCCGTCGCGCTCGGCGGCGAGGTGCCGCACCAGGCGCATCTGCCCGCGCTGGTCGGTGACACCCACGCGGACGCCGCGCTGGGCGAGCTGGCCGACTGCGGGCTGGTCTCGCCGGTCGGCTCCCGCTACCGGCTCGCCGCCGGGGTGCAGGCCCAGCTGGAGGGCGCCGGATACGCCGAGGAGGCGCGGGACGACGCCCTCACCGCCGCCCGGCACTACGCCTGGTGGGCGGGGCACCCCTCGGTCACGCCGGAGCGCGTCTGCGCCGAGGCCGACGCCGTGCTCGCCGCGCTGGGCGTGCTGGTGCCGGGTACGACACCGCCCGACGAGGGCGAGGAGAGCCCGAGCGTGCTGCTGGCCCGCACGGCGGCGCCCGCGTTCGCGGCGGGGCTGCACTGGGGCGCCTGGGAGCGGGCGCTGCGGGCGGGTGCCGAGGCCGCCCGCCTCGCCGGTGAGGTCTCCGAACAGGCCTATTTCCACCACGAGTTGGGCATCCTCGCGCTCTGTGTCGGCCAGCTGGACCGGGCCCGCGCCGAACTGGAGACCTCCACCGGGCTGCGCGGCGCCCTCGCCGACAAGCGCGGCACCGTCGCGGGGCGCCGCGCCCTCGCACTGGTCTCGGACCGCTCCGGTACGACGCCCGGAGTGGCCGCCTTCGCCGCCACGTCGGGGGAGGAGGTGTCGGACGCGCGGTACGAGGAGTCGCAGTCGCCGCCGGGCGGCGTGCCGGCCGTGTTCCCGCCCGTCGGGGACCCCACGACGCTGGTCACCCACCGGGCGTCCGATCCGTCGTCCCCGGGGGCCTCGCACAAGGGCCGCGGCGGCGTCCGGAGCTTCGCGCGGCGCAACCTCGTCGCGGCCGGCGCGGGCGCGCTGCTCGTGGCGGTGCTCGGCACCGTCGTGACGCTCGGGGCCACCTCCGACAACGACCCCAACGCCCCTTCCAACCAGGTCGGCGTCAACCCGTCCGCCAGCCAGGGCCCCGGCGACGACAGCCTGGGCGCGGACAAGGTGGAGAGCAACGAGGACAAGGGCTCCGGCGACACCGGCTCGGCGACCAGCCGGCCGACCGATCCGGGACCCGACGGCACGTACGGCACCTCGGACGACCCGACGCCCACGGACGGTCCGACGGATCCGTCGGACGACCCGAGCGGTACCCAGGGTTCGGGCGGCGGTTCCACGCACTCGCCGACGAAGCCGCCGTCGTCGCCCACGAAACCGCCCACCTCGCCGACCAGGCCGCCGACGGACCCCACGGACGACCCGACGGATCCGACGGACGACCCGACTGATCCGACGCAGAACCCGACCACCACCCCGACGGACGACCCCACCACCACCCCGACGGAGACCCCGACCAGCTCGACCTCGGCCAGTGGCCCGGCCTCCGCCAGCCCGGTGGAGACCACCAGCTCGGCGAGCGCCCCGGCGGCCACCGACGCGGACACCCCGAGCACCGGCACGGATGCGCTGATCTGACCCACCGATCAGGACAAGAGGGCCGGGTCCGTCCAACGGACCCGGCCCTCGACGTCGTACGGCCGCGGACGGCCGTCGGTCAGAACAGCCGCAGCTTGTCGTCCTCGATGCCCCGCATCGCGTCGTAGTCCAGCACCTGGCAGCCGATGCCCCTGTCCGTCGCGAGGACACGGGCCTGGGGCTTGATCTCCTGGGCCGCGAAGATGCCGCGTACCGGCGCGAGATGCGGATCCCGGTTCAGCAATTCCAGGTAGCGCGTGAGCTGTTCCACACCGTCGATCTCGCCGCGCCGCTTGATCTCGACCGCGACCGTCTGTCCCTCCGCGTCCCGGCACAGAATGTCGACCGGCCCGATGGCCGTCATGTACTCGCGGCGGATGAGCGAGTAACCCTCGCCCAGGGTCTCGATGCGGTCGGCGAGGAGCTCCTGGAGGTGTGCTTCCACGCCGTCCTTGATCAGACCGGGGTCCACCCCCAGTTCGTGCGAGGAGTCATGGAGGATCTCCTCCATTGTGATGATCAGCTTCTCGCCCGCTTTGTTGGTGACCGTCCAGACGTCCTTCTGCTCGCCGTCCCCCTCCTTCAGAGTGCAGGGCGGCGACATCCAGTTGAGGGGCTTGTAGGCCCGGTCGTCCGCGTGGATCGAGACGCTGCCGTCCGCCTTGACCAGGATCAGACGGGGCGCCGAGGGCAGATGGGCGGTGAGCCGGCCCGCGTAGTCGACGGAGCATCGGGCAATGACGAGACGCATGGTCCGCAACGCTACTCGACGGGCCCATGTCGACGCGATCCGCCCTGGGGGAGTCCGTAACACCCCGGACTGCCCCTGTTCATTTCTGGCCGATTGTGCGCCTAACGAGGTCCGCCCATGTACGCATTCTCCTGGTGCGGTCACGGTCTGTTGCCTACCGTATTAAACGGGAGGTCGCGAGGCGTGTACACAGCGTGTCCGGTATCGCGAACTCCCTCATCTGTCCGGCAACCCCCGCTGTTTCGGGGGTGCGAGAGGAGAACCCATGTCGCTCGACGTCTCACCGGCCCTACTCGAACAGGCCGAGCGAGGCGAGGTCGACGAAGCCGCCTTCGTCGACTGCGTCCGGACCTCCCTGCCCTACGCATGGGAGATGATCAGCTCCCTGGTGGCCCAGCTGAAGGTCGACGGCGGCTCGTTCGCCGACAACCAGACGCCCCCGCCGGACGAGCAGGCACGTGGCCAGCTGCTGCGTGCGCTTGCGAGTGACGCGATACGCGGCGCGCTGCAGCGGCACTTCGGGGTGCGACTGGCCTTCCAGAACTGCCACCGGGTGGCGGTGTTCCCGCTTGACTCCTCGGTCGACGAGACGCTGGCTCGCTTCACCTCGGTGCGCAACCAGCTGCTGAACCAGTCCCCGGAGCTCAGGGACTGCTGACGCAGTCAGCCGCTTTGCTTGCCGCTCCGTACGCGGGAGGTGCAATCAGTACTGGGGCGGCAAGCCCCCTGGCGAGCTGGGCCGTTCCGTACGCACGGGGCGATTCAGCCGAGGTGCGGCAGCACTTCGGCGCCCAGCCGCCGTACGTTCTCCTCGGTCGCCGCCAGGTCGCCCGAGCCCTCGACGAGCAGGGCGAAGCGGGAGATACCGGTCCGTTCGCTGGTCGCCGCCAGGCGGTCGGCGCACAGCCGCGGAGTGCCCACCGGGTGCAGCCCGCAGAGCAGTTCGGTGTACGCCAGCGGGTCGCGCATCGTGCGATCGCGGCCGTCCACCGTCACATGGGCCTCCAGGCCCTGCCGGAGCCAGCCCGGCATCGCCTTGGTGAGCGTCTCGACCGCGTCCGTGCGGCGGTCCGCGATCTGGCAGACGCCGGCCGACACATGGGCCGCGCCGAGGATCTCCTCCGCCGGACGCCCGGCCGCGCGCGCGTACTCCCGCCACAGGGCGACCATTTCGGCCTTCTCCTCGTCGCCCACATGCATCCCGAGCAGCATCGGCAGACCCCGCTCGGCCGCGAGGCGCACGCTCCGGGGGGATGTGCACGCGACGACGACCTCGGGCCCCTCGGCGTCCGTCAGGCACTCCGACGGCCTTGGTACGACGGGGACTTCGCGGAAGCCGAACCGCTCCCCGGTGGCCGCGACCGACGGGTCGCGCAGCCAGCGCAGCAGCAGATCGAGTGATTCCGGGAACCCCTCCTCGTAGGCCTTCAGGCCCTGGCCGAACACCTCCAGATCGACCCACGGCCCGCCGCGCCCCACGCCCAGCGAGAGGCGCCCGCCGGAGGTGATGTGCAGCAGCGCGGCCTGCTCGCCGAGGGCCACGGGGTGGGCGGTGGGCAGCACGCTGACCGCCGTGCCCACCCGCAGCCGGCTGGTACGGCCGAGCAGCAACGCCGCCAGGGTGATCGCGGACGGGCAGGTGCCGTACGGCACGAAGTGGTGCTCGGCCAGCCAGGCCGTGTCGAGTCCCGCCTCCTCGGCGACCTCGGCGGAGCGGACCGCGCGGTGCAGCGCCTCCCCGTCGCCCTGCCCCGGGAACCGGGCCGCCAACACGAAACTTCCTACGCGCATTGCTATTTCCTGCTTCCTTGGCTCCGACGCGGAGCTCCCCCACCCGGCATAACCGTCTGACACGTGCCGAGGACACGGCTTGACGAAGAGATTTGCGGATTGTCGGGAGAAAGCATCACCGAGGTGAGGGACTTGCGGGGGTTGGTGCCGTACGACTACCCCTGTCCGTGCCGCGTAGGCTGGACATGACCCGTGCATCCTGTATAGCCCCGTGAGGTGTTCCGTGTCCCCGCGTCGCAACCGACCGAAGGATTCCGGCTTGTCCGGACCCGGTGCCGAGGCCGACCGCCCCGGCCGCTACGGCGGCTGGCAGTCCAGCGAGGGCTGGCAGGGCGAGGACTGGAACGTACGGCATGTGGCGGGCGCGAGCGCGCAGGGCAAGTCCTACCGCTGCCCGGGCTGCGAGCAGCTGATCCCGGACGGTGTCCCGCATGTCGTCGCCTGGCCGGACCACGCGGGCGTCGACGACCGCCGGCACTGGCACAAGGCGTGCTGGAACGCGCGGGACCGCCGCACCACGCGGGTGCAGCGGTCCCGTAACGCGCCGAAGTTCTGAACGCGGATCTACACGTCCCGCTTCTCCAGCAGCACGTAGGCGCCGGCGAACGCGGCGGCCGTCACACCGAGCATGATCCACAGCGGGTCCCAGCCGGACGGGCCGGAATCGGAGAGGGACTGCGCGTAGAAGACGCTGAACTGGTTCGGGATGGAGTACTCGAACAGGGCCTGCTGGAGGTCCTGGAGCGACTCCGAGAACATGAACAGCGCGATGACCAGCGGGGCCAGCACAACGCCGATCATGACGGTGATCGCGCCCGCCGAGTGCCGGATGATCGAGCCGACGACGAGCGAGAGCAGGCCGAGCAGCGCGATGTAGAGCGAGATGCCGACCGTGCCCTTCAGCCACTCCTGGCCGGACGGCTCCCGGGCCCCCTCCAGCAGCGCCACGTCCGCGAGGGCGACCAGGACGGTCGAGGTCAGCGTGACGACGAACGCGACGACGAAGAACACGATCGCCTTCGCCGCCAGCACCCGCCCGCGGGTCGGGCACGCGGTCATCGTGGTGCGGATCATGCCGGTGCCGTACTCCGAGGCCGTGGTCAGCACGCCGAGCGTGATGATGCACATGCTGCCGAGCAGCAGCCCGAAGAAGCCGAACGACAGCGGACTCTCACCGGCCAGGGCGTCCTGAGAGGAGTTGGACGCCACCAGTGCGGCCGCGCCCAGGCCGATGCCGATGACGAGCAGCACGAACACGCCGAGCGTCCACATCGTGGAGCGCACCGAGCGGATCTTCGTCCACTCCGAGGAGAGCGCGTGCCCGAGGTGCGTGCGCACCACGGGGATCGGCGAGGTGTAGGTGGGGTACGACGAGCCGGGCGCCGCCTGCCAGTTCGGTGCGGCGCTCTGCGGCATCGGGGGCTGGGGCGTGCTCATCGGGCGTCCTCGGGCGTGGTCGGGGCGGCGGGGGTCGACGGGGCGGCGGCGGGCGGCTGGGCGGGACTCGGCGGGGCCGCCTGAGGTGCCTGGGGTGCCTGGGGTGCCGTCTGGGCGTACGGGTTGGGCGTCCCCGCGCCGGGCGCCGCCGGTGCGCCGTACGGCCCCGGCGGGCCCTGCGGCGCGGTGAACGGCTGCCCGCCCTGCTGGGGCGGCGGCGGGGCGTACCAGCCCGGCTGGCCCTGACCCGGAACCGGCATCGGCGGCTGCGCGCCCGGCGGCAGCTGCTGCATCAGCCCTTCCTTCTGGTCGATGGTCGAGCGGTAGTCGACCGCGCCCTGAGTCATCCGCATGTACGCCTCCTCCAGCGAGGCCTGGTGCGGCGACAGCTCCCACAGCCGTACGTCGGTGTCGTGCGCGATGTCGCTGATGCGGGGGAGCGGCAGCCCGGTCACCCGGAGCGCGCCGTCCTGCTCGGGCAGCACATGCCCGCCCGCCTCGGTGAGCGCGCCGGCCAGCTTCTCGCGCAGCTGCGGCTCGGTGTCGGGCGTACGGACCCGGGCGAAGCCGGCTGAGTTCGCCGCGATGAAGTCCTTGACGCCCATGTCGGCGAGCAGCTGACCGCGCCCGATGACGATCAGGTGGTCGGCGGTCAGGGCCATCTCGCTCATCAGATGGGAGGAGACGAAGACGGTACGGCCCTCGGCGGCCAGCGACTTCATCAGGTTCCGCACCCAGAGGATGCCCTCGGGGTCGAGGCCGTTGACCGGCTCGTCGAACAGCAGCACCTGGGGGTCGCCGAGCAGCGCGGCGGCGATGCCGAGGCGCTGGCCCATGCCGAGGGAGAAGCCCTTGGAGCGCTTCCTGGCCACGTCCTGCAGACCGACCACGCCCAGCACCTCGTCCACCCGCCGGGGCGGGATGCCGGACAGCTGGGCGAGGCTCAGCAGATGGTTGCGGGCCGCGCGGCCACCGTGCACCGCCTTGGCGTCCAGCAGGGCGCCGACCTGGCGGGGGGCGTTGGGCAGCTTGCGGTACGGGTAGCCGCCGATCGACACATGCCCCGCGGTCGGGTTGTCCAGGCCGAGGATCATCCGCATCGTCGTCGACTTGCCCGAGCCGTTGGGGCCCAGGAAGCCGGTGACGGCGCCGGGCCGCACCTGGAAGGACAAGTTGTACACAGCGGTCTTGTCGCCGTAGCGCTTGGTCAGGCCGACTGCCTCGATCATGCTCCGCACCCATCGAAAGGTTCAGGACAGCGGGGCACACGCCCCCCGTAAGGGTTAGGAGGATACCGAGGCGCTGACGGTTCCGCTCAAGGGCGAGTAAAACCTCGCGCCGACGGTTCCCCCTCGTGCATCTCGCTAGGCGTCCCGTTTCTTGAGCGTGAGATAACCGCCGGCGAGCGCTGCGGCCACCCACAGCGCCATGATGCCGAGCCCGCCCCAGGGGCCGTACGGCTTGTCGTCGTCGATCGGAGTGACCACCTGCATGATTCTGCTGCCGGCCTGGTCGGGCAGATAGCGGCCGATCTTCTCGGTGGCCGAGACGTTGCCGAGGATGTTGGAGACCAGGAAGAAGAACGGCATCAGGATGCCCAGCGACAGCATCGGCGAGCGCAGCATCGCCGCGACGCCCATCGAGAACATCGCGATGAGGGTCATGTAGAGCCCGCCGCCGATCACCGCCCGCAGCACACCCGGGTCGCCGATCTGCGCCTTGTGCTCGCCGAGCATCGCCTGTCCGAGGAAGAAGGTGAGGAAGCTGGTGGCCAGGCCGACCGCGAGCGACAGGCCGGTCGCCACCGCGATCTTGCCGAACAGGAAGGTGCCGCGCTGCGGCACGGCGGCCAGCGAGCTGCGGATCATGCCGGTGCTGTACTCGTTCGAGACGACGAGCACCCCGAACACGATCATCGCGAGCTGACCGAGGCCCATGCCGGCGAAGCTGATGAAGGTCGGATCGAAGGACAGCCGGTCCTGCCGGCTCATGTCGTCGAACTCGTTCTTCGACAGGGCCGAGATCAGCATGCCGAGCGCGACCGTGACGACCACGGCCAGCGACAGCGTCCACACGGTGGATGCCACGGACCGGACCTTGGTCCATTCGGAGCGGATGACCTGGGTGGTGACCGCCATGCTCAGCTCCTCTTCCAGTCCTCGCCCCACGGCCGCTGCTGCGGCTGGGGCGGCGGGGGCGGCGGTGCGTCGGCGTGCGCGTGGTACTCCACCGACTCCGCGGTCAGCTGCATGAACGCCTCCTCCAGGGAGGCCTGTTGCGGGCTCAGCTCGTGCAGCACGATCTGGTGGCGCGCCGCCAGCTCCCCGATCACCTCGGACTTGCTGCCGTCCACCTCCAGCGTGCCGTTGCCCGTCTGTACTGCGGTGATCCCGCCCTGCTGCAGCACATCGAGCAGCCGCTCGCGCTGCGGGGTGCGGATACGGACGTACGACCGCGAGTTGCGTGCGATGAACTCGGCCATGGAGGTGTCGGCGAGCAGCCGCCCCTGTCCGATGACGACGAGATGGTCGGCGGTCAGGGCCATCTCGCTCATCAGATGGGAGGAGACGAACACGGTCCGGCCCTGCGCGGCAAGGGACTTCATCAGGTTCCGGATCCAGTGGATGCCCTCGGGGTCGAGCCCGTTGACCGGCTCGTCGAACATCAGGATCCGCGGATCGCCGAGCAGCGCGCCCGCGATGCCGAGCCGCTGGCCCATGCCCATCGAGAAGCCCTTGGTCTTCTTCTTGGCGACGGCGGTCAGCCCGACCGTCTCCAGCACCTCCCGCACCCGGCTGCCCGGAATGCCGTTGCTCTGCGCGAGGCACAGCAGATGGTTGTAGGCGCTGCGCCCGCCGTGCCAGGCCTTGGCCTCCAGCAGGGCGCCGATGTAGGTCAGCGGGTCCTTGAGCTGGTCGTAGTGCTTGCCGTCGATACGGACGTCGCCGGCGGTGGGCCGGTCGAGGCCCAGGATCATGCGCATGGTGGTCGACTTGCCCGCGCCGTTCGGGCCCAGGAAGCCCGTGACGATGCCTGGTCTGACGGCGAACGTCAGGTTGTTGACCGCCACCTTCTCGCCGTACCGCTTCGTCAGCCCCTCGAGCTCGATCATGCCGCCCACGCTAAAACGGGACAAAGCCCTCTGCCACCCCAGTGGCAGAGGGCTTTGCGAAAATTCAACAGCCGTGCGCCGGATCGTTACCGGGACTGCTGGGCGGGCACCCCACGGGTGATCGGCTCGTCCTCGGTGGCGGGCGCGCCGGTCGCGGCGACCGCGGCACCGGTGAGGGTCGCCAGCATCTCGCGGACGTTCGTCAGCTGAGCGTTGATGCTGTCGCGGCGGTTGGTGAGGGCCGCGAGCTCGCGCTCGGATTCCGAACGGATGCGGTCGGCCTTGGCGTTGGCGTCGGCCACGATGTCCTCGGCCTGGCGCTGAGCCGTCTCCACCGTCTGGCGGGCACGGCGCTCGGCGTCGGTGCGCAGCTTCTCGGCCTCCAGGCGGAGCTGCTCCGCGCGGTGCTCGATCTCCGCGAGGCGCTTCTCGGCCTTGGCCTGACGGGACGCCAGGTCCCGCTCGGACTGCTCGCGGCGCTTGGCGAGGTTCGTCTCGAAGTCGGCGGCGGCCTGCGCGGCCTTGGCGCGGGTCTCCTCGAAGAGAGCGTCGGCCTCCTCACGCTTGGACTGTGCGTCCTTCTGAGCCTCGGAGCGCAGCTGCGAGGCGTCGCTCTTGGCCTTCTCGACGATCCGGACGCCTTCGTCCTCGGCCTTGGCCTTGCGCTCCGCAGCGAACGATTCTGCGTCGTTGCGGACCTGCTGGGCTGCCGACTCGGCGAGCTCGCGGTGCTGCTCGGCGGCGCGGCGGGCCTCCTCGCGCAGATCCTTGGCCTCTTCCTCGGCGAGGCGGAGGATCTTCTCGACACGCGCGCCGAGACCGGCGTACGACGGCTCAGCGTCGGTTACCTGGGCCTGGGCGTTCTGCGTTTCGAGGTGGAGCTCCTCGATGCGCTTTTCCAGAGCGGTGATGCGGGCGAGAGCGCTGTCACGGTCGGAGACGAGCTTGGAGATTCGTTCGTCCACCTGAGCGCGGTCGTACCCACGCCGCACAAGCTCGAAGCCGTAGGGGGAAGTGTCGCTCATGGGGTTCCTGTCGAATGAGACCGGTGAGGTGATAAGTGGAATCCTAGGGGCCGAAGCGGTGTGTCATCGAGCGGATACGTGTTTGATCTGGAGAATGAGACCCCTTTTGAGTGGCTAACCGTCGGACGGCTTGCCAAAAACTGGGTCAAAGGCCCCAGGAGACACTGGAACCCGCTCGACACGCTAGCCGTCTGACGACTTGCCACCCGATCGGGGTGCTCCGACTGTCGCACCCGCCTTGACTCCGCCGTCCTTGCCGCCGGCCGGCGCCTCGAAGGATTCAAGCGCCTCCAGGACGTCCTGGACCCGGGAGATCTCGGCGTTGATGTCCTCGCGGCGCCGCACCAGGACCTCCAGCTCGCGCTTGCCCTCCTCGACCGTGCGCTTGGCCTCGCGGATCGCCTCGGCCTTGAGCTCCTCGGCCTCCTTGATGAGCGAGGACCGCTTCTGCTCGGCCTCCTTCAGTAGGCCCTCGGCCTTCTTGACGGCGGCGATACGGACCTTGCCGGCCTCGGAGTTGGCCTCCGACACCAGCTCCTTGGCCTTCGCCTGGGCCTTGGCGAGCTGTTCCTCGGCGGCCTTGATGAGGGCGTCGCAGCGGTCGCCGGTCGACTTCATCGTCTCGGCGGACTCGCGGCGGGCGCGCTCGTGCAGCTTCTCGATCTCGCTAGTGATGCGGTCGCGCAGCTCCTCCGCGCGCTCCCTGATCGCGGTGGCGTCCCGGCGGGCGCCGACGAGCAGCTCGTCCGCGTCCGTACGGGACTTCTCCACCAGCGAGTTGCCCTCGACCGTCGCCTCGGAGACCAGCCGGTCGGCCTCCTTGCGGGCGGCGCCGACCATGGTGTCGGCCTGCGCCTCGGCGTCCGCGGTCGTCTTGTGCGCCTGCGCCTGCGCCTCGGTGAGCAGCTTGTCGGCCTCGGCCGTGGTCTCCGTGATGAGCTTGTCGACCTGCTCGGCCACGTCCTGGCGCCGCTTGTGTGCGTCCTTGCGGGCCTCGTCGAGGGTGCGCTCGGCCTCCTCGCGCGCGGCCGTCACCAGCCGCTCGGCCGCCGCGGCCGCCTCGGCCTTGACGCGCTGGGACTCGCTGCGGACCCGCTCGGCGTGCTGCTGCGCCGACCCGACCGTCTCCGCGGCCTCGGCGCGCAGCCGCTCCGCCTCCGACGAGGCGTCCCCGACCAGCTTCTCGGCCTTGGCGAGCGCCTCGGTGCGCACCCGGTCGGCCTCGGCGACCGTCTCCGACTGGAGCCGCTCCGCCTCGGAACGCGCCTCGGTGATGAGGGTGTCGGCCTGCGTCGCCGCGTCCGAACGGATCCGGTTGGCGTCCTCGCGGGCGTCCGCCCGGGTGCGGGACGCGGCCTGCTCGGCCTCGGCGATCTTGTCGGAGGCCTCGGTACGGATCCGCTGCGCGTGCTCGGTGGCGTCCGACCGCAGCCGCTCCGCCTCGGCGATGGCCTCCCCGACGGTGCGCTCGGCGAGGGACTTGGCGGCGGCCGACTCCTCGTTCGCCTCGCGCCGGACGCGGCCCGCGTCCTCGCTGGCCCGCTCCCGCTCGGCGTAGGCGTCGGCGCGGACCCGGTCCGCCTCCTCCTCGGCCTCCCGGCGGGTACGGTCCGCCGCGTGCTCGGCGGCACTGCGCAGCCCGGAGATCTCCTCCTGGGCCTGCTCGTGCAGCCCCGACACGGAGTCGCGGACCTGCTGGGCGTGCTGCTCGGCGGCGGCGACCATCTCGGTGGCGCGCCGGTCGGCCTCCTCGACCAGCCGCACCGCCTCGGCCTGCGCCTCCTCCACGCGGTTGCGCGCGGAGGCCAGCAGCTCCTCGCTCTGCTCGCGGGCCCGCTCGCGCTCCTGGTCGGCCTCCTGGCGGGCGGTGCCGAGGTACTCCTCGGCCTCGCGGCGACGCCGGTTGGCCTCCTCCTGCGCGGCGGCCAGTGTCTCCGACGCCTCTGTCGCCAGCCGCTCGGCCGCGGCCTGCGCCTCCGCACGCACCCGGTCGGCGGTGTCCTGGGCCTCCGACTTCAGCCGCTCGGCCTCGGCCGCGGCCTCCGACCGCAGGCGTACGGCGATGGCCTCGCCCTCGGCACGGGACGCGGACGCGTCCGACGCGGCCTCGGTGCGCAGCCGGTCGGCCTCCTGCTCGGCCTGCTGCTGGAGCGTGCGGATCCGCTCGGCGGACTCGCCGCGCAGCCGGTCGGCCTCCTCGGCGGCCTCGCGCCGGATGCGGGCGGCCTCCTCGCGGGCGTCGGAGAGGGCCTGTTCGGCGGCGGTGAGGCGCTGTTCGGCCTCCGACTGCAGCCGCGTCAGCTCCTCGGCGGCTTCCGTGCGGCGGACCTCTATGGCCCGCTCGGTCTCCTCGTGCAGCTCCCGCGCGGCCCGCTCGGCGTCGGCCTTGATGCCCTCGGCCTGCTCGACGACCTCGTCGCGGTGCCGTTCGGCCTCCTGGCGGGTGCGCTGAAGGGTCTCCTCGGCCTGCCGGCGCAGCGTCGTCGCCCGCTCGATGGCCTCGGTGCGAACCTTCTCGCTGTCCGTCGTGGCCTTCTGGCGCAGCTCGTCCGCGTCCTGCCTGGCCTTGGACAGCAGCTCCTCGGCGGTCTTGGCCGCCTCCTCGATCTGCTGGACGGCCTCCCTACGGGCCTCCGCGCGGATCTTCTCGCCCTCGGCGACCGCCTCGGAACGCAGCTGCTCGGCCTCGCCGCGCAGCCGACGGGCCTCCTCCTGGAGTTCGACCGTCTTGGCGCGGTACTCCTTGGTGTCGTCCTTCGCCGCGCCCTTGAGCTGCTCGGCGATGTCATGCGCCTCGGAACGCAGCCGGTCCGCCTCGGCCTCGGCCTCCCTGCGGATCCGCTCGGCCTCCTCGGCCGCGGCCTTGGTGGTGTTCTGGGCGTCCTCCTGCGCCTTGTTGAGGACGTCCTCGGCCGTCTTGGCCGCCTTGGACAGCTGGGTCGCGCTCTCCTCGGCGGTGATCGTGCGGGCCTTCTCGGCGGCCTCGGCGACGATCTTCTCGGCCTCGGCGCGCGCGTCGGCGACGACCTGCTCGGCGTCCGACTTGGTGGACTCGGCCTCCTTGGTGGCCTCGCTGACCAGCCGGGCGACCTGCTCCTTGGCCGTCCGCATGCGCTGTTCGTTGGCCGACTCGGCGGTGGCCAGCGCCTTCTCGGCGGCCGCCTTGGCCTCGGTGACCAGCTTCTCGGCCTCGGACTGCGCCTTGCGCAGGGCCTCCTCGGCCTCCGACATGCGCTGCTCGGCGGCCCGGCTGAGCTCCGTGGCCTGCCGGCGGGCGGCGTCGGACTCCGTGACGGTGGAGCTGCGCAGCTGCTCGGCGTGGTCGGTGGCCTCCTGGGCCTGGGTGGAGGCGGCGTTCAGCAGCCGCTCGGCGTCCGTGCGGGCGCGGCGCAGGATCTGCTCGGCCTCGGTGCGGGCCTCCTCGGCCGCGCTGGTGAGCCGCTGGCGGGCCTCGCTGGTGAGCCGCTCGGCCTCGGCGCGGGCGGCCGCCATGGCCTGGTCGGCCTCGGCACGCGACTCGTCGAGGAGACGGCGGGCCTGCGACTCGCTGCGGGCCCGCAGCTGCTCGGCCCACGCCACGTTCTCGTTGACGTGCGACTCGACGGTCTGGCGGCGCTCGGCCAGCTCCTGGTCCAGCTGCTGGCGGCGGGTCACCGCCTCCTGGTGCAGCTCCGCCTGGAGCCGGGCGGCCTGCTCGGCGTGCTCCTGCAGGATCCGCTGGGTCTGCGCCCGGACCTGGCTGAGCTCACGCTCGGCGTCCTGGCGCAGCTGGTCCGCCTGGATCTGGGCATTGCGCAGCAACTGCTCGGCCTGATAGCCGATGTCGCCGCCGTCGAAGGCGGGCCGGGACATGATGGTCCGCCGCGCCTCGTGCAGCTTGGCGCGCAGCACCTCGACCTGGTAGCCGAGGTCCTCGGCGTGCTGGATCGCCTTCTCCCGCTCGGTCTTCAGCCGATCCATCTCGGCCTCGAACCGAGAGAGGTGGTCGACGTCAGCCGCCGGCTCTCGCTCCTGGCGTTCGTAGCCCCGCACTGCGCGGTCCCATCCGTCCCCTGGTCGCAAGTCTGGCCAAACGGGCTCCGTCCGTCCGCCGAACGGGGCCCCCGGGGAATGGTGTCAGATCAACGGCAGAGCCTGGGCTTGCTGCCCTGACGCTCGCCCCCCGAAACCCGGACCCCGGCATGCGGCCACCCCGAGTGGAGGAGCGACCGCCCCCAACCCTACCGGCCCATATGTACGAGGGTCAGTGCTCAGGTGACTCAACAGGTGCCGAAGTGACCAGTTCTGTCAGTACTCCATGGCAATCCTTCGGGTGCAGGAAGGTGATTCGTGACCCCATGGAGCCGCGCCGGGGCTCTTCGTACAGAACGCGTACGCCCTTGTCCTTGATGTCGGCGGCGTCCCCGTCCACATCCGCCGTACCGAAGGCGATGTGGTGGACACCCTCGCCGTTCTTGTCGAGCCACTTGGCGACGGTCGAGTCGGGGCGCGTGGGCTCGAGAAGCTGCAGGTAGGAGGCACCGCCGTCGGAGGTTTCGTTGATCTTGAGCATGGCCTCGCGGACGCCCTGCTCCTCGTTGACCTCGGAGTGGAACACCTCGAAGCCGTACGTGGCCCGGTAGAACTCGACGGTCTTGTCGAGATCGAAACAGGCGATTCCGATGTGGTCGATTCGCGTCAGCATGTTGTTCAGTGGAGCGCCACGGAGGTGGTTACGCAACGTGCGCGCGATCACACTGACGGGCCGGTGACGGCACGGAGTGCCACTCAGTACATTCGAAGTAAACCCTCGTTCACTCCTCGGCTGCTCAAGCTGGAAGGGGATCGCACCTCATGTCTTCGTCAAACGGCACGACCTCCGTGATCGTCGCGGGTGCTCGCACCCCGATGGGACGGCTCCTCGGCTCCCTCAAGTCCTTCTCCGGAGCCGACCTCGGCGGCTTCGCGATCAAGGCCGCCCTCGACCGTGCGGGGATCGGCGGCGACCAGGTGCAGTACGTGATCATGGGCCAGGTGCTCCAGGCCGGGGCAGGGCAGATCCCGGCGCGCCAGGCCGCGGTCAAGGCCGGCATCCCGATGAACGTCCCGGCGCTCACCATCAACAAGGTGTGTCTGTCCGGCCTCGACGCGATCGCGCTCGCGGACCAGCTGATCCGCGCCGGCGAGTTCGACGTGATCGTCGCGGGCGGCCAGGAGTCCATGACCAACGCCCCGCACCTGCTGCCGAAGTCCCGTGAGGGCTTCAAGTACGGCGCGGTGCAGATGATCGACGCGATGGCGTACGACGGTCTGACCGACTCCTTCGAGGGCGTCGCCATGGGCGAGTCCACGGAGAAGCACAACACCCGCCTCGGCATCCTGCGCCCCGAGCAGGACGAGATCGCCGCCCTGTCCCACCAGCGCGCGGCCGCCGCCCAGAAGAACGGCATCTTCGAGGCGGAGATCACCCCGATCGAGATCCCGCAGCGCAAGGGCGACCCGGTCCTCTTCAGCAAGGACGAGGGCATCCGCGGTGACACCACGGCGGAGTCGCTGGGCAAGCTGCGTCCGGCGTTCTCGAAGGACGGCACGATCACGGCGGGTTCGAGCTCCCAGATCTCGGACGGCGCCGCCGCGGTCGTCGTCATGAGCAAGGCCAAGGCGCAGGAGCTCGGCCTTGACTGGATCGCCGAGATCGGCGCGCACGGCAATGTGGCGGGCCCGGACAACTCCCTGCAGTCCCAGCCGTCCAACGCCATCCAGCACGCCCTGAAGAAGGAGGGCCTGGAGGTCTCCGACCTCGACCTGGTCGAGATCAACGAGGCCTTCGCCGCGGTGGCGGTGCAGTCAATGAAGGACCTCGGAGTGTCCACGGAAAGGGTGAACGTCAACGGCGGAGCCATCGCCCTCGGTCACCCGATCGGTATGTCGGGTGCGCGACTCGTCCTGCACCTCGCCCTGGAGCTGAAGCGGCGGGGCGGCGGCGTGGGCGCGGCCGCGCTGTGCGGTGGCGGCGGCCAGGGTGACGCGCTGATCGTGCGGGTACCCAAGGCCTGAACCGTCGCTACGTGATTCTCGGATCCACGTGATTCTCGGAACGGAGCTGTGATGCAGGACGTCTCCACACTCGTCGCCCAGGCGAGGGAGGGCCGGCCCCGGGCGGTCGCCCGACTGATCTCCCTGGTGGAGGGGGCGTCCCCGCAGCTGCGGGAGGTCATGGCGGCGCTGGCCCCGCTCACGGGCAACGCCTATGTGGTGGGCCTGACCGGCTCCCCGGGCGTCGGCAAGTCGACGTCCACCTCCGCCCTGGTCACCGCGTACCGCAAGCAGGGCAGGCGGGTCGGCGTCCTGGCCGTCGACCCGTCCTCGCCCTTCTCGGGCGGTGCCCTGCTCGGTGACCGGGTGCGGATGTCGGACCACGCCTCCGACCCCGGCGTCTACATCCGCTCGATGGCGACCCGGGGCCATCTGGGCGGCCTCGCGTGGGCCGCCCCGCAGGCGATCCGCGTCCTGGACGCGGCGGGCTGCGACGTGATCCTCGTCGAGACGGTCGGCGTCGGCCAGTCGGAGGTCGAGATCGCCTCCCAGGCCGACACGTCGGTCGTGCTGCTCGCCCCCGGCATGGGCGACGGCATCCAGGCGGCCAAGGCGGGCATCCTGGAGATCGGCGATGTCTACGTCGTCAACAAGGCCGACCGCGACGGCGCCGACGCCACCGCCCGCGAGCTCAACCACATGCTCGGCCTCGGCGAGTCCCGTGGCCCCGGCGACTGGCGCCCCCCGATCGTCAAGACGGTCGCGGCCCGCGCCGAGGGCGTCGACGAGATGGTGGAGGCCCTGGAGAAGCACCGGGCCTGGATGGAGGAGCGGGGCGTCCTGTCGGAACGCCGCCGCGCCCGCGCCGCCCGCGAGGTGGAGACCATCGCGGTCACGGCCCTGCGCGAACGCATCGCCGACCTCCACGGCGACCGCCGCCTCGGCGCACTGGCGGAGAAGATCGTCGCCGGGGAGCTGGATCCGTATCGGGCGGCGGACGAACTGGTGGCCGGGCTGACACGGGCCTGAACCCCCCTTCGCGCGGAGCGCCTTGAGGAGGCGGCTCGCCGGTGAGGCGGTGGTCCTCGACGCGGTCGACCCTGAGCGAGGCGCTCGGAGCGTGTGCGGCGGGGGGGATTTGCGCGGCCGGCTGGGCGGTCTGGGCGGCTCGCAGGTGTCGGCGCTTCAGGGAGTCGGGCAGGGAGGGGCTTCGCCTGGTTGGCTGCCGGGTCTTCGGCGTCGTCAACTCCGCGACTCCGCTGCTAGGTTGACCCACATGTACCTCCTCTTGGCGTAGGGCACGTCTCGCCCGCGCACGGTGTGCGGCCGTTCGGTCGTGACCGGCGTGGCGATCAGGCGTTCCCTTTTCCGCCTCGAGTCGAGGAATTTCCGTGTCTTCCACGTCTGTCGTGCGGCCTTCGTATGCCGCCGTTCTCCGCATTCCCCATGCCCGCCGCACCTTCGCCGCCGCCCTGCTCGGCAGGCTCTCGTACGGCGTCGCCCCGCTGTCGGTGATGCTCGCCGTGACCCGGGCTTCCGGGTCGTACGCGGTGGCCGGCATCGTCATGGCGCTGTTCTCCGGTACCAGCGTCTTCCTGTCGCCCGCCCGGGCGGCTCTGATCGACCGTTACGGGCCGCGGCGCGCGCTCGTGCCGATGGTCGCGGCACACACCTCGCTGCTCGGACTGCTGGCGGTGCTCGTCTGGCGGCCGGGTGCCGCGTCGGCGTTCGTCCTCGGTGCCGTGGCCGCCGCCGCAGGCACCTGTACTCCGCCGCTCGGGCCCACCATGCGGGCCGTGTGGGGGCGGCTGGCGCCGGACCGGGCGCTGATGCAGCGGGCCTACAGTCTCGACGCCGTCGCGGAGGAACTGCTCTTCGTCTCGGGGCCGTTGCTGGTGGGCGTGCTCGTCGGGTTCGCCCCACCGGCGGTCGGCGTCCTCGTCGGGGCGGGGCTGATGGTGGCGGGGACGGCCGGGTTCGTGTCGTCGCCCGTCGTGCGCGGGGTGCCGGCCGGTGGGCGCGAGGCGGGGTCGTCCGCAGCAGGGCGGCGGGTGCTGCGCGGCCTCGGGCGGCCGGTGATCGCCGCGGCCGGGGTCGGGCTCGCGCTGGGCGTGGTCGATCTGCTGGTCGTGGCCTTCGCGGAGGGGCATGGCCACGGCGGTGGCAGCGCGGCCTGGGTGCTGGCCGCCCTGTCCGCCGGAAGCGCCGTCGGCGGCCTGCTCAACGGTGCCGTCGCGTGGCGGGCCTCCACCGGGCGGCGGCTGTCGGCGCAGGCGGCCGGACTGGGGCTGGCGCTGTGCGGGGCCGGGCTGGCCCAGGGGCTGGGCACCCTCGCCGTGGCGGTCGCGGTCGCCGGTGTCTTCGTGTCCCCGTTGATCACCACCGCGTACCTCATCGCCGACGAGACCGCCGCGCCCGAGGCCCGCGTCCAGGCCGGGGCCTGGGTCAACACGGCCGTCAACGCGGGCGGTACGGCCGGTGCCGCCGCGGCCGGCGTGCTGGCCGGATGGCTGCCGGCAGGGGTGTGCTTCGCGGTGACCGGTGCGGTGCTGCTGCTGACGGCGGTGGCCGTGGCGCGGGGTGCGGGTGCGGGACGCGAGAGGGGTACGGGATCTCCCGTACCCCTCGTGTGACGGCCCGGCGTCAGTCGTCGGCGCCGGCGCCGTCGCGGTCGTCGTGGTCCTGGGTGACCTTGCCCGTCTTGAGGTCGACCTTCCACTCGCCCTTCGTGGTCTCCACGCTCCAGGCGGCGGGGCCGTCGTCGTCCAGGTCGACGTCGGTGACGGTGCCCTTCGCCGCCACGGTCTCGGCGGCCTCGCGGGCGTCGACGCTCGTGCCCTTCAACGCGGCGAGGTCCTCGCGGGCGTCGTCATCGTCGTCGCGCTGGGCGCCGAGGACCTTGCCGTCGCTCGCGGAGACCCGCACCTCCTGGTCGGTGCCGTCGCCCTTGACGACGCTCACCTCCCAGGTGTCCGAACCGTCGTCGTCCAGGTCGGCGGAGACGGCCGTGCCCGGCGTGTGCTGCAGCGCGGCCGCGATGGCGTCGGTGGCGGTGACCTTGGCGGGGGCGGCCTCCGAACGGACCTCGGTGCCGTCGTCGTCCCGGTGGTCGGCGACCTTCACGCTCGACTGCCGTTGCGTGGGCGCGCTGTCGTCGCCACCGGCCGCGTAGGCCGCGACGGTACCGCCCCCGATCAGGGCCGCTGCGGCGACGGTGGCGATGACGATGTTGCGCTTCATCCCGGTTCCTCCCAGGTCGTTTTCGTGCCGAGTCGTTTTCGTTTCGACTTCGTTCGACGCGGATCAATCTGCCGAACCGACGCTGAGAGGAACCTGAAGGACCCTGAAGAGATCTTCAGCTTCGCTTTGCCAGGCTGTACGCATGCGCCCGCCCGTCGCCCACCACCACCCTGCTCGAGACGCTTCGCGTCGCCCCTTTCGATTCTTGATCGTGGAGGACGAGAAGCGGCTGGCCCTGTCGCTCGCCAAGGGGCTGACGGCCGAGGGATACGCCGTGGACGTCGTCCACGACGGCCGTGAGGGGCTGTACCGGGCCTCGGAGGGGTCGTACGACCTCGTGATCCTCGACATCATGCTGCCCGGCATGAACGGCTACCGCGTCTGCTCCGCCCTGCGCGCCGCCGGCCACGACGTGCCGATCCTGATGCTCACCGCCAAGGACGGCGAGTACGACGAGGCCGAGGGGCTGGACACCGGCGCCGACGACTACCTCACCAAGCCGTTCTCGTACGTCGTCCTGGTCGCCCGGGTCAAGGCGCTGCTCCGGCGCGGCGGACAGGGCGCCGGTGCCTCTCCCGTGCACGTCCACGGCGACCTCAAGGTCGACACCGCCGCCCGCCGGGTGTTCCTCGGCGACGGTGAAGTGACGCTCACCACCAAGGAGTTCGCCGTCCTGGAGCAGCTCGTGACGCGGGCCGGCGAGGTCGTGTCCAAGGCCGAGATCCTGGACCACGTCTGGGACTTCGCGTACGAGGGTGATCCCAACATCGTCGAGGTGTACATCAGCACCCTGCGGCGCAAGCTGCGCGCCGGGCTCATCCGGACGGTGCGCGGCGCCGGGTACCGGTTGGAGAAGGAGCGATGAGAAGGCTGTTCGGGTCGGTCCGGTCGCGGGCCACGCTCGGCGCCACCCTCGTCGTCGCCGTGGCGCTGCTCGCGGCGGGGGCAGCGGTGCTGCTGTCGCTGCGGTCCAACCTGATCGACCAGGCGGGCAACGAGGCGGAACGCACGGCGCAGAACGTCGTCGCCCAGCTCGCCGCCGGGAAGGCCCACGACCAGCTGGACCTGGACGACGAAAGCCCCGTCCAGGTCGTCGACGAGGACGGAACGCTGGTCGCGGCCAGTGACGACCTGGAGCGGATCAGCGGCACGGCCACCGACGCCGTGAAGCCACGGACGCGGACGGGCGGCACGGGCGCCGCAGCCGGCACGGATGAAGAGCAGGAAGAACAGGACCAACCCGGCGAGATCGGCGAGGGAACCGAGTTCACGAACGGCTCCGCGACGATCGACGGCGACACCGCCGACTACCGCTTCGCCGCCGTCCCGGTGGAGGCCGGCGACCGGGGGCAGCTCACCGTCTACGCCGGAGGTTCGCTGGACGCCGAGCAGAGCGCCGTGGGCACCGCGCTCACCGTCATGCTGATCGGCTTCCCGCTGCTGCTCGCCGTCGTCGCCGGCGTCACCTGGCTGGTCACCCGGCGTGCTCTGCGCCCGGTCGAGGGCATCCGCAGCGAGATGGCCGCGATCACCGCGTCCGAGGACCTCGCGCGCCGGGTGCCGGTGCCGGGCACGCACGACGAGGTCGCCCGCCTCGCGCTGACCACGAACGAGACGCTGGCCGCCCTGCAGACCTCGGTGGAACGCCAGCGCCGGTTCGTCGCCGACGCCTCGCACGAGCTGCGCAGCCCGATCGCGTCCTTGCGCACCCAGCTGGAAGTGGGCACCGCGCACCCCGAACTGCTCGACCTCGACGGCGCCGTGGAGGACACCGTACGACTCCAGGACCTCGCCTCCGACCTGCTGCTGCTGGCCCGCCTGGACGCGGGGGAGCGGCCCGGCGACACCCGGTTCGACCTGGGCGCGCTGGCCCGGAAGCAGGCCGAGGGGCGGGCGGACGTGACGGTTCGGGCGCAGGCCGTGGCGGTGGTCGGCTCGCGGGGGCAGGTCGGGCGGGTGCTCACCAACCTGCTGGACAACGCCGAGCGGCACGCCCGTTCGGCGGTCACCCTGACCGTCCGGGAGGAGGGGGCCTGGGCCGTCGTGGCCGTCGCCGACGACGGGGACGGGGTGGCCGAGGCGGACCGGGAGCGGATCTTCGAGCGGTTCGTACGGCTGGACGAGGCCCGTAGCCGCGACGACGGTGGCGCGGGTCTGGGTCTGGCCATCGCGCGGGACGTGGCCGTACGGCACGGTGGCACGCTCACCGTGGGCCGGGCACCGGCGGGCGGAGCCCTGTTCGAACTCCGCCTGCCGCAGGCTCGCTAGGCTGCCGGGTTCGCCGGGGTCGCCGGGGTCACGGACGGCCGCGCTGACCGCGCAGGTGCTCCGCGATCGGCTTGAGGGCCTTGTCGAGCTCGGTCAGGGCGTCGGGGGACAGCAGATCGATGAAGTGCCTGCGCACGGACGCCACATGGTGTGGCGCGACCTTCCTCATCGTCTCCATGCCGTGGTCGGTGAGGACCGCGAACAGCCCGCGACGGTCGGACTCGCAGTTCTCACGCCGGACCAGGTTCGCGTTCTCCATCCGGGTGATCTGGTGGGAGAGGCGGCTTTTGGACTGGAGGGTGGCGGCTGCGAGATCGCTCATCCGCATCCGTACGTCCTCCGACTCGGAGAGGTTCACCAGGATCTCGTAGTCGTTCATCGTCAGGCCGAACGGCTGCAAGTCCTTCTCGAGCTGGTACGTCAACAGCCTGTTGACCTCCAAGTGGGTGCGCCAGGCGCACTGCTCCGCATCGGTCAGCCAGCGTGTGGCCGTCTCGGTCTCCATGAATGAAGTCTACCTAAGAAGTTGAAAGGCGAACTAGTGAGGGGTTTTCTGTGACCCAGCCGTGTGCGCACACGTTCGATGTCACACTCCGCAGACTACCGCTCACAGCCCGAAGCGACGCTGGAGGTCTCCCAGCTGTCCGGGAAGGCGCGGTACCCCGGCCGGTTGTGAAGGGCCTGTGTGCGACCCTCCGGAACCAGGCACTCCGGCGTCCGGCGGAACCGCCCCCCTGGCCTGCTCCGCCATGAGGGTCTCGGTCGACTGGAGCAGGACGGCGCCGGCCCCGACGAACTCGAACTGATGCTCCTCTCCGGAGGCCCCGCCCAGGCCCGTCACTGCACGTAGACCGCCCATCACGCCGGTCATGTAGCCATGGTCGTAGTGATGGCACGGGGAGGGGCAGTCGGCCCAGCCGACGAGTGCCTGCGGGTCCACCCGGATCGGGGGTTCCATGAACACCACCGGACCGTTAGATGCGGCCACGAACTTTCCGGTTCCGATCAGCGTCAGAAAACCCGGCACGATCGACTGCTTGAGGGCAAGACTTGGCTGAAAAGCGAGCAGGTTGCCGGAGCGAATGGTCAGGTTGCCGTTTTCCAGGTCGTACGAGTTCACGTCGAATGCCCGGTCTGCCAGCAGCATCTTGCCGGAGCCCTCCGCCACGACCCAGTCGCTCGCGTGCAGAGGCGAATGAAAGGACGTACGGACAAGTCGGTCGAGTCGGCCGTGCCCGATGCCGTTGAAGTCGATCGAGCCGTAGTAGGCGATCATCTTCCCCTTCTGCAGGAACCACTGGCTCCCCTTGAGCTCCACGCAGAAGGTGTAGGAGTTGACGTTGTCGTCGGAAGGCAGCGTCATGGGGTCGTACACGGTGGGACCCGCGCCCGGGTAGTGGCTCACAGCTTCTCCTCCGACGCCTGGACGTAGACGGCACCGTTGCCGCTGAGCTCCAGCTGGAAGGCCTCGCCGGAGCCGCGACCCACCATGTCGCGCCAGCCGAGCGCGGTGGACAGCTTGTTGCGTACGTCGCCGTGGTGGGCGACGTAGGCCTGGGGGTCGACGTGGACGGGGCGCTGCGGGGTGATCGGGATCTCGAAGACGCCGCCGTGGGCCATGACCGCCACGGCCCCGTGCCCCTTCAGGGTGGTCGTGAACAGCCCCTGCCCGCTGATCTGTCCCCGGACCATGCCCATGACCCCGCCCTGCGAGCCGAGGAACATCGTGCCCTGCTGGAGGGTGCCCTCGAAGGCCAGGAGGCGGTCCGCCTCGACGCAGAGGGTGTCGCCGGCGAGGCTGATCACCTGGACGTGGTGGCCGCCGTGCCCGAAGAGCACGGTGCCGCTGCCCTCGACCGTCATGAGCGGGGTGTCCTCGTTGGCCACCCGGCGGCCGATCATCGACATGATCCCGCCCTGGCCGCCGGCCATGTTCGGGGTGAAGGAGACCTCGCCCTTGTAGGCGAGCATCGCGCCGCGCTGGCTGAACAGCTTCTGGCCGGGCATGACCGTCGCCTCGACCATCTTGGAGTTGATCTCGCGGAAGGTCATGTCACACGTCCCCCGCGATCGTGTTCCGCTCGCTCGGCTGTACGTACACCAGGCCGTCCCCCTCGAACCGGATCTGGAAGGCCTCGCCGCCGCCCTCGCCCATCAGCGTGCGGAACGTCACACCGGACTGGAAGGACTGCCGCAGGTTCCCCTGGTGGGCCACATACGCCCCCGGGTCGACCGTCAGCGGATACTGCCCGCTGACCCGCAGCACCACGGCCGGGCCGTCCGACATGATCGCCGCCTGTCCGTGCCCCTCGACGGTGGTCGTGAACAGGCCGTTGCCCTGCGAGGCGCCGCGCAGTCCCGTGAAGGACGTGCCGGTGCGCAGCCCGGCGTCGGTCGCGAGCAGGTTGCTCGACTCGACGTAGAGCTTGTCGCCCTGGAGGTTCACCAGGTTGATCTCGGAGGCGCGGTCCGCGAACCAGCACGTCCCGTGCCCCTTCACCTCCATCACCGTCATCTGCTCACCGGTGAGCCGCCGGGTCACCATGCCCCGGATGCCCTCACCGCCGCCGCTCATCTTCTTGAAGGCCATCTGCCCGTCGTACGCGACCATCGAGCCGTTCTTCGCCTTCACGGCGTCCCCGGTCATGTCGACGGCGAGCACCTTGCTGCCCTGGAGTCGGAACATCGCCACGCAGCGAAGGTAGCCGCCGGTGCCTGCCGCCAACAGATCCCAGAGACGGACTTCACCCCTGACGGGACCCCGAGCCGCACCCACCCCCGGCGTTTGCCACAATGGACGGACGCTTGTGCCTTGGTTCACAAGCTGAGCGAGCCGACCGACGTCACTCCCACCGAAACCCACCGAAGGTGACCCGTGGACATCAAGACCGCCACCGCCCTCCGCCGCCTCCGTCTCGTCTCGGCCCCCGAGGCGGTGTCGTTCCTGCTCCTGCTCGTCTGCTCGGTGCTGAAGCGGACCACGGACTTCAACGCGGTGCCCGTGATGGGCATGGTCCACGGTGTGCTCTTCGTCCTGTACGTGATCTTCTGGGCGGACGCCTGGAACCGCGCGAAGTGGCCGCTGCAGACCGCCGCGCTCTACTTCCTCCTCTCCGTCCTGCCGACCGGCGGCTTCTTCGCCGAGCGCAAGCTCAAGCGCGAGGCCGAGGACGCGGTCATCGCCTCCCGGGCCCGCAAGGAAGGAATCGTGGGCGCATGATCGTCGCCTTTTCCGTGACGCCGCTCGGTGTCGGCGAGGACGTGGGGGAGTACGTCGCCGAGGCCGTCCGCGTGGTCCGCGAGTCGGGCCTGCCCAACCGCACCGACGCGATGTTCACCTCGATCGAGGGCGACAGCTGGGACGAGGTCATGGATGTCGTCAAGCGCGCTGTCGCCGCCGTGGAGGCACGGGCACCGCGGGTGTCCCTGGTGCTCAAGGCGGACATCCGCCCCGGCGTGACGGACGGGCTCACCTCCAAGGTGGAGACAGTGGAGCGGCACCTCGCCCAGTAGGAGTGCAAGTTCCCGTGGGGAGCGGGGACTTTGAAGGCGCCCTCGACCGCGAGGGCGCCTTTCGCGTCCTCCGGCTGTGCTCGCGCGAGCGCATTCCGGCCTGTCCGACGGGCAGTTCCCTCAATTGGCCCGCATTTCTCGCGGAGCCCAAGGCCCTGACCCACGATGAAGGCTCAGGGCCGAAACCCGCGTTCGCGCTGGTGGACAGGGACGGCCGCCGCTTGCTCCCGCGAAGGAAGGGTCTGCCGGATGACCACTTCGCCCTACACGTCGCAGTCGGCGTTCGACGGCTCCAGGATGCGCGTCCTCCTGCTCGTCGACCTCCACGAAGGCGCGCAGCAAGAGTTCCTGGACGCATACGAGCAGATGCGTGACCGAGTCGCCTCGGTTCCCGGTCACCTCGGTGACCAGTTGTGCCAGTCCGTGGAGAACCCCTCCCAGTGGGTCATCACGAGCGAATGGGCGACCGCCCCGCCGTACCTCGCCTGGGTGAACAGCGAAGAGCATCTCGAGACGGTCCGGCCGCTGCAGAACTGCGTCCGTGAGCTCCGCTCGATGCGGTACGGCGTGGTCCGCGAAACCGGCGGCGACCGCCCCCGGGCCGGCGCGCTCCAGTCGGCCGTACGGGTGGGCGACGGCGTGATCCGCCACGCCCTGACCTTCACCGTGAAGCCCGGCTCCGAGTCCAAGGTCGCGGAGATCCTCGCCGGCTACGCCCCGCCCGAGGCCCGCGTCGACGACACCACGCGGCTGCGCCGCACCACCCTGTTCATGCACGGCAACCGCGTCGTGCGCACGGTCGAGGTGGAGGGCGACCTGATGGCCGCCCTGCGCCACGTCTCACGCCAGCCCGAGGTGCGGGCCGTCGAGGAGGCCATCAACCCGTACCTGGAGCAGGACCGCGACCTCTCCGACCCCGAGTCCGCGCGGACCTTCTTCATCCGTGCCGCCATGCCGCCCGTCCACCACGTGGCGCGCGGCGGCCCGGAGCCGTCCGACATCCGGCGGCACGCCCTCTACTACCCGGCCAAGGAGGGCTGCGGGATGGCGCTGGCCCGGCATCTCGCCCGGCAGGACGAGGCAGCCGCGGCCGACCCCGCGTCCCCCGTGCACCGCAGCACCGTCTTCCAGCGCGAGGACATCGTCGTCCGTCTCATCGACGTACAGGGCGATCCCGAGACCGACCCGGTCATGGCGCTCGGCATCCACGGCCCGAGGAAGGCCGCCGTACTGGCCCGGCTGCTCGACGGCGCCGCGCTCGGCGTCACCGGACGGCTCACCGGCGAACGGGTCGCCAACCGCCTCCTGGCGCACGCCGACATGGCGCTGATCACCGACCGCAGGGCTGCGCAGTCCTGACGGCGCAGGGACCACCACCTCACCGACCGACCTGGAGACAGAACCATGGACAAGATGCGCCCGCGCGTCGTGGACCTGAACGAGATCGAGCCCAACCGCAAGCGCGGTGGCGACCTGCGCACCCTGCTCACCCCTGTCACGGTGGGCGCCACGAGCGGCTTCATGGGCCTGGCCATCATGCGGCCCGGCGAACGCATCAGCGAGCACTACCACCCGTACTCCGAGGAGTTCGTGTACGTCGTCGAGGGCCGGCTGGAGGTGGATCTGGATGGCGAAACGTTTCCCCTCCGTGCCGACCAGGGCCTCATGATCCCCATCGACATGCGGCACCGCTTCCGCAACGTCGGTGACGAGGAGGCCCGGATGGTCTTCCACCTGAGCCCGCTGGCGCCCAAGCCGAGCCTCGGCCACGTCGACACGGAGGCTCCGGAGATCAGCGACGACATCAAGCCGTACCCGCTGGTCCAGGAGGAGGGTGCGCAGCCGGAACGCCCAGGGGTGCTGTCATGACCCGGCGCGTGGCGGTGACCGGCATAGGTGTGGTCGCCCCCGGCGGGACAGGGGCCCAGGCGTTCTGGGACCTGCTGTCCAACGGCCGTACGGCGACCCGCGGCATCACCCTGTTCGACCCCGAGGGCCTGCGCTCCCGGATAGCCGCCGAGTGCGACTTCGACCCCCTCGCGCACGGCCTGGACGCCGAGGTCGTCGAACGCGCCGACCGGTACATACAGTTCGCGCTCGTCGCCGCGCAGGAGGCCGTGGCCGACAGCGGTGTCGACTTCGCCGCCGAGAATCCCTGGCGGGTCGCCGTGTCCCTGGGCAGCGCGGTGGGCGGCACGACCCGCCTCGAGCACGACTACGTCCTGGTCAGCGAGCGCGGTCGGCGCTGGGACGTCGACCACCACGCCGCCGAGCCCCAGCTGCACCGGGCGTTCTCGCCCAGCACACTCGCGGCCGACGTCGCCGAACGGTTCGGCGCCCAGGGCCCGGTGCAGACCGTCTCCACCGGCTGCACCTCCGGACTCGACGCCGTGGGCTACGCCTTCCACACCATCGAGGAGGGCCGCGCCGACGTCTGTCTCGCCGGGGCGTCCGACTCCCCGATCTCCCCGATCACCATGGCCTGCTTCGACGCCATCAAGGCGACATCGCCCAACAACGACGACCCGGAGCACGCCTCCCGCCCCTTCGACGCGCACCGCGACGGCTTCGTGATGGGCGAGGGTGCCGCCGTCCTCGTACTGGAGGAGCTGGAGCACGCCCGGGCGCGCGGCGCGCACATCTACTGCGAGATCAGCGGCTACGCCACCTTCGGCAACGCCTACCACATGACCGGTCTGACCAGCGAGGGCCTGGAGATGGCCCGCGCCATCGACGACGCCCTCGCCCACGCGCGCGTGGACCCCACGGAGATCGACTACGTCAACGCGCACGGCTCGGGCACCCGCCAGAACGACCGGCACGAGACCGCCGCCGTCAAGAAGTCGCTGGGCCCGCACGCCTACGAGACGCCCATGAGCTCCATCAAGTCCATGGTGGGCCACTCGCTCGGCGCGATCGGCGCGATCGAGGTCGTCGCCTGTGTGCTCGCGCTGGCCCGGCAGGTGGTGCCGCCGACGGCGAACTACGAGACCCCGGACCCCGAGTGCGACCTGGACTACGTACCGCGCACCGCTCGCTCCCGCCGGCTCGACAACGTGCTCTCCGTGGGCAGCGGCTTCGGCGGGTTCCAGTCCGCGGTGCTCCTGACGGGGCCGAGTGGGAGGAGACGACGATGAGTGGTCCACGCGTCCGGCACACCGCCGTCACGGGCATCGGTGTGGTCGCCCCCAACGGCCTGCACGCCGACACCTACTGGAAGAACGTCAAGGAGGGCGCGAGCGTCCTCGACCGGGTCACCCGCGAGGGCTGCGAGCATCTGCCGCTCCGCGTCGCGGGCGAGGTCCGCGGCTTCGACCCGTCGGCGCTGATCGAGGAGACCTTCCTCGTCCAGACCGACAAGTTCACCCACTTCGCGCTGGCCGCAGCCGACGCCGCCCTGACGGACGCCGGACTGAGCAAGTCCGCCTGGGTCGACGCGCCGTACTCCGTCGGAGTCGTCACCGCGGCCGGGTCCGGCGGCGGCGAGTTCGGCCAGCGGGAACTGCAGAAGCTGTGGGGAGAGGGCTCCCGGTTCGTCGGGCCCTACCAGTCCATCGCGTGGTTCTACGCGGCCAGCACCGGCCAGATATCCATACGCAAGGGCTTCAAGGGCCCCTGCGGGGTGGTGGCCAGCGACGAGGCGGGCGGCCTGGACGCCGTCGCGCACGCCTCCCGTGCCGTGCGCCGGGGGACCGACGTGGTCGTGGTCGGGGCGGCCGAGGCGCCGCTCGCCCCGTACTCGGGCGTCTGCCAGCTCGGCTACGCCGAGCTCAGCACCGAGGCGGACCCGGCCCGCGCCTACCGCCCCTTCACCTCGGCGGCCTGCGGCTTCGTGCCCGCCGAGGGCGGTGCCGTGCTGGTCGTGGAGGACCTGGACCGGGCCCGGCGGCGGGACGCGGTGGTCCGCGCCACCGTGGCCGGACACGCGGCCACCTTCACCGGCGCCTCGCGCTGGGACCGGTCACGGGAGGGGCTCGCGCAGGCCATTCGCGGCGCCCTGGACGAGGCCGGCTGCGCACCGGAGGAGATCGACGTGGTCTTCGCCGACGCCATGGGCGTGCCCGAGGCGGACCGGGCCGAGGCCCTCGCCCTCGCCGACGCCCTCGGCCCGCACGGCACCCGCGTGCCGGTCACGGCACCCAAGGCCGGCATCGGGCGGTCGTACTGCGGGGCGCCCCTGCTGGACAGCGTGGCCGCGGTGCAGGCCATGGAGCACGGGCAGATACCGCCGACGCCGGGCGTCTTCGACATCTGTCACGACATCGACCTGGTGACCGCCACGGCCCGCCCGGCCGAACTGCGTACGGCCCTGGTCCTCAGCCGGGGGCTCATGGGCTCCAACGCGGCGCTCGTCCTGCGCCGGGGTTCCGGATCCGCCGCATAGAACGACTCCGCCGCACAGAACGACAAGGAGAACCCTCATGACCACCGAAGTGAACCAACTGACCGTCGGGGAACTGGCGGCGCTGATGAAGAAGGCCGCCGGTGTGACCGTCGACCCGCAGGACCTCGAACGCCGTGCGGACGCCCCCTTCGCCGACTTCGGGCTGGACTCGCTCGGCCTGCTCGGCATCGTGGGCGAGCTGGAGAACCGGCACGGCCGGGCGCTGCCCACCGACGCGGAGCGCTGCAAGAGCCCCCGCGCCTTCCTCGACCTGGTCAACGGCGTACTGACGACGGGAGCCTGACGTGGCTGGACACACCGAGAACGAGATCACCATCGCCGCTCCCGTCGACCTCGTCTGGGACATGACGAACGACCTGGAGCGCTGGCCCCAGCTGTTCAGCGAGTACGCCTCCTGCGAGGTGCTGTCCCGCGAGGGCGACACGGTGACCTTCCGCCTGACCATGCACCCCGACGAGAACGGCAAGGTGTGGAGCTGGGTCTCGGAACGGGTCGCCGACCGCGAGAAGCTCGTCGTGCGCGCCCGCCGGGTCGAGACCGGCCCCTTCGAGTACATGAACATCGTGTGGGAGTACGAGGAGACCCCGGCCGGCACCCGGATGCACTGGACGCAGGACTTCGCCATGAAGCCCGACGCCCCGGTCGACGACGCCGGGATGACGGACATCATCAACCGCAACTCGCCCATCCAGATGGCCCTCATCCGCGACCGGGTGGAGGCGGCATGCACCACGCACTGATCGTCGCCAGGATGGCCCCGCAGTCGGCCAAGGACATCGCCGGCGTCTTCGCGGACTCCGACCGCGGCGAGCTGCCGCACCTCGTCGGGGTGACCCAGCGCTCCCTGTTCCAGTTCGGCGATGTGTACATGCACTTCATCGAGGCCGAGCAGGACCCGGGACCCGCCATCGCGAAGGTGGCCGGGCACCCCGAGTTCGTCGACATCAGCCGCAGGCTGGAGGCGTTCGTCAGCCCGTACGACCCTCAGACCTGGCGGAGTCCGAAGGACGCGATGGCCCGGTGCTTCTACCAGTGGCGGAAGGACTGACCGAGGAAGCCGCCCGAACGAAATGGGCCGCCGCCCGCGCTGACCGAGCGCGGGCGGCGGCCTTCACCTGCGTACGGCTACGACCGGGCGAGCCCCGGCATCAGCCGCAGCGCGTTCTCCCGGTTGATGCCCTGGAGTTGCTCCTCCGAGAGGAAGGGGTCGCTGTCCAGGGCCGGCGTCACGCTGTCGATGAGGACCTGTGCGGGCGTAGGCGGCCAGTCGGTGCCGAAGAGGATGCGGTCGGGGTCGACCGTCGCCAGCAGGGTGGGCGTGGCCGAGGGGGACATGGGGCCGGCCGTGTCGAAGTAGAACCGGTGCAGATAGTCACGGACCCGGGCGGGCTCGACCGGCGGATCGATCCGCCCGCCGAAGAGTTCGAGCCGGGTGGCCATGTAGGGGAGGAAGCCCCCTCCGTGCGGCAGGATGAAGCTGAGGTTCGGATAGCGGTCCAGGGTGCCGTTCCTGATGAGGTTGATGGCCGCGCGGGTGGTGTCCAGCAGGAAGTCGCACACGAAGGGCGGCATCCCCGGCAGCCCCGGGGCACCGTCCTTCCCGGCCGGTACGTCCATGGGGTGCGTGCTGATGACCGCCGAGCGCTCGTTGAGCTCCTGGAGCAGACGGTCGTGCGACTCGTCGCCGAGGAAGACGCCGTCCATGCTCGTGCGCGTGCTCACCCCGATGGCACCGAGCTCGTCCAGGCCGTACCCGACGCTCCACGAGGACAGTTCCAGGTCGTCGAGGAAGATCGGGGTGAAGAACGCGAAGCGCGCGGGGTTGGCCTCCACGACGTCGGCCGCCGCCCGCAGGGCGACGCGCGCGCTCTCCTGGCGCTCGGCGCGCTCACGCAGCCGGCCGAGCATGGCCACGGTCATGACGGAGGTGCCGATGCCCGTCTTGTCCATGATCTCCAGCGCCGCCGTCAGGTCCCAGCGCGTCCACCAGGGCAGCTTCTCGCGGTTGACGACACCTCGTTCCTCCGCCCAGTCCAGCCAGGCGGGGGCGGTGAAGTGATGGTGGACGTCGATGCGTCCGGCAAGGGTCATGGCAACGTCCTCGTCGCTCGGTGGGGGTGGGTGTGGGGGGACAGCGGGTTCCCATCGGGGGTTCAGTCGCGGCAGAGCACGCTCTGCAGCACGTTCGTCAGGACGCGGTCGGCGTCCGGCATCGCGGCGTCCGCACGCCAGGCGACGAATCCGTCGGGGCGTACGAGCACGGCACCGTCCTCGGCCGTGCCGTGCAGCTCGGCCCAGTCGGCGTCCGCGTCGGGGGCGAGGTCGTGGTCGGGGCCCGTGCCCACGAGATACGCCTCGACCGGGACACCCAGGTTGCCGGCGGCCTTCTCCACGGCGGCCCGCCACTTCTGCCCGCCGGACCCGGCGAGCAGTACGAAGGAACGCTCGTACAGGTCGAGTGTGGAGATCCTGGTGTCCCCTCGCATGACCCACATATGGGGTGCCCGGCTGCCCGGTTCGCCGCCCAGCCGGAACGTGTCGGGGACGATCGGCCGCTCCGGCGGGACACCCACCACGGCGTTCGAGGCGTACCGGTAGCACAGGGCGACGGTCATCAGGTCCGCCGGGTCGTTGTTGCGTCCGGCGGCCGGGCTGAATCCCGGGTGCTGTTCGTCGGCCGCCTGTACGCACGCCCGGGTGCCGGTCGCAAGGGCGACGGGCCGGCGTTCGAGCTCGTAGCTGTCGAGCAGCGAGGGGCGGGCCCAGCCGCGCAGCACCGCCGCCAGTTTCCAGGCGAGGTTGTGGGCGTCCTGGATCCCGGTGTTGGAGCCGAACGCCCCGGTGGGCGGCATCTCGTGGGCCGAGTCGCCGGCCAGGAAGACCCGGCCCTCGCCGTAGCTGTCGGCGACCCGCTTCGAGGCGTGCCAGGGTGCCTTCCCGGTGATCTCGACGTCGATGTCCGGTACGCCGACGGCGGCGCGGATGTGCGCGGCCAGCCGCTCGTCGGTGAAGTCCTCCAACTCCTCACGCCGGTCGGGGTGCCAGGGAACGTGGATCACCCAGCGCTCCTCGTTGTCCACCGGCAGCAGGGCGCCCTCGCCCTGGGGGTCGGTGACGTAGCAGACGACGAATCGTTTCTCTCCGACGTGGTTCTTCAGCGCCCTGCTGCGGAACGTGACGCTGACGTTGTGGAACAGCTCGCCCGGACCCGACTGACCGATCCCCAGGTCATTGCGGATGGGGCTGCGGGGCCCGTCGGCGGCCACCAGGTACTCGGCGTTCACGTCGTAGGTCTCGCCGGTGTCCCGGTTCCTGACCCGGGCCGTCACTCCGTCGCCGTGCTCCGTGAAGGAGAGCAGCTCCGTGCTGAAGCGGATGTCGGCCCCCTGCTCGCGGGCGTACTCCAGCAGCACCGGTTCGAGATCGTTCTGGCTGCACAGGCACCAGTCGGAGGAACTCACCCGGGAGATGTCCATGCCGCCGGAGATGTCCCCGATGATCCAGCGGCGCTGCTCGCCGGTGAGGGTGTCCACCTGGAGGATGCCGTCGTTGCCGGCGAGCACACGGGCCGCGTCCCGGATGCGTGACTCAAGGCCGGCCGTCCGGTAGATCTCCATCGTGCGCACGTTGTTGCCGCGGCCACGCGGGTGCGTCGAAGTCGCGGCATGGCGTTCCACGAGCATGTGCTCGATTCCCAGGCGCCCCAGGAAAACCGAAGTGGAAAGACCCACCAGGGATCCGCCGACGATGAGGACTGGTACAGATTCCGCTTCGTGTCCGCTCACGTCGACGATGTTTACCAAGCCTGACTGCCACACACACGTCGTCCGGCGACCCGACCCATATGGCGCAGCGCCGTTTGCGGCGCCCCGCGGCCCGGGAAACGGTGGCACTGATCACGGAAAATCACGCCGACCCGGGGACCAGTCATGACGCAAGCGTTCGCATCCGAGGAATCCGAGGAATCCAAGGAATTCAAGGCAATGTCGACCGAGGAGGCCGCGGCCGCGGCTTCTTCGTGCAGCCGGGAGTTCCGCGCCAACCCGCATCCCGTCTACGCCGCGCTGCGGGAAACGGCGCCCGTGTGCCCGCTGTCGCCGCCCCACGGTGTGGAGACGTACCTGATCACGCGTTATGACGACGCCCGAGCCGCACTGGCCGACCCCAGGCTGAGCAAGGACATGTACGGCGCCATCGACGCCTACCACCGCATTTTCGGTGACTCGTCGATCGCGCTCGACGACAACATGCTCTTCTCGGACCCGCCGAAGCACACCAGGCTCCGCAGGATCGTCGGCAGCACCTTCACCCCGAAGAGAGTGGAATCGCTGCGGGCGCGCGTCCAGCAGATCACCGACGAACTGCTGGACCAGTGCCCGACGTCCGGGACGGTGAATCTGCTCCCGGAGTTCTGTTTCCCGCTGCCGCTCCATGTGATCTGTGAACTTCTGGGCGTCCCGGAGAACGAGCGGAAACAGGCCCAGGAATGGTCCGCCACGGTCGCGCAGACCGGTTTCGGGCCGGAGGCGAGAAAGAAGCTGGAGATCGCCGAGGGCAATCTGCGCGACTATCTCGCCGACCTGTGCGCGCGAAAGCGCAGGGAGCCGGACACGGGACTGCTCAGCGCACTCGTCACGGCCCAGGACCAGGAGGGCTCGCTCACCGACCACGAACTGGTCTCGACGGCATGGGTGCTGCTGTTCGCGGGCCACAAGTCGACGGCGTACCAGATCGGCAACGCGGTCTACCACCTGCTCAGCCGGCCGGACCAGAAGGAACTGGCCCTGCGCGACGCGAGCGCCATGAACGCGGCCATCGAGGAGATCTTCCGCTTCGAGACCTCCGTGGAGAACTCCACGTTCCGGCACGCCAAGGAAGACATCGTGCTCCGGGACACGCTCATCCCCAAGGGCTCGCTCGTCCAGATCTCGATCACCGGAGCCAACCGCGACCCGGAGATGTTCACCGCAGCCGACGAGCTGGACGTCCAGCGTCCGAACGTCCAGGCCACGCATCTCGCCTTCGGCTACGGACCGCACTACTGCATCGGCGCCCCGCTGGCCCGGCTGGAGATGCAGATCGCCCTCAACTCGCTCTTCGGACGCTTCCCCCGCATGGCACTCACCGTCGCCCCCGAGGACGCGCGCTGGATGACCGTGCCCTTCCCCGCCTTCCGCGGACTGGCGGAACTGCCCGTCGTCCTCGACCCGTCATGACCACCGGCACCTCGGCCCCGGCGCGGGTGCGGGTGATCCGGCTGCTGCGGGTGCGCGAGGGGATGGAGGCGCAGTTCGTACGGTCGTACGGAGACGTCCGTGCCGGAGCGGAGCGGTTCCCCGGGCACCTCGGCGAACAGTTGTGCCGCTCCCTGGACGACCCCGGCCAATGGCTGCTCACCAGCGAATGGGCCGACCTCGAAGCCGTCAAACGCTGGCGCACCGGCTCCGCCCACCGGTCCCTGGTCGAGCCGATGAACGCCTGCCTGCACGACGACCGGTGGACAGGGGTCTTCCGCGTCAGGGAGAGGGCGGAGGACGACTAGCGCGCGCCGACCGATGGGCGAGACGGGGCTGACCAGCATGTGACCGGCCGGTAAGGTCGGCTCCGTGCCGAAGCCGCTCAGTCTTCCCTTCGATCCCATCGCGCGCGCCGACGAACTATGGAAGCAGCGCTGGGGAAACGTGCCGTCCATGGCCGCCATCACCTCGATCATGCGCGCGCACCAGATCCTGCTCGCCGAGGTCGACTCGGTGGTCAAGCCCTACGGCCTGACGTTCGCGCGCTACGAGGCGCTGGTGCTGCTCAACTTCTCCAAGGACGGCGAGCTGCCGATGTCCAAGATCGGCGAGCGGCTGATGGTGCACCCCACGTCGGTGACGAACACCATCGACCGGCTGGTCAGATCGGGCCTGGTGGACAAGCGTCCCAACCCCAACGACGGACGCGGCACCCTCGCCTCCATCACCGGCAAGGGCCGCGAGGTGGTCGAGGCGGCCACCCGCGACCTGATGGCCATGGACTTCGGGCTCGGGGTGTACGACGCCGACGAGTGCGGGGAGATCTTCGCCATGCTGCGCCCGCTGCGGGTGGCGGCACACGACTTCGAGGAGAGCTGAGGCCGGGGCCGCGCCGGGGTCGGGGCGGGGACCGGGGCCGGGGCCCGGGGCAAGATCTGCCGGAACGGGTGGTTACGCTCGTACGCATGAAGAAGAGCGTGCTGACGCGCTACCGCGTCATGGCCTACGTGACCGGTGTCCTCCTCGTCCTGCTCACGCTGGGCGTCATCGCCAAGTACCTGCTGAAGATGGACGGCGCCGACGGTTTCACGAGCGTCGTCGGCATCGCGCACGGCTGGCTCTACGTGGTGTACCTGATTTTCGCCTTCGACCTGGGCTCCAAGGCGAAGTGGCCGGTGAAGCGACAGCTGTGGGTGCTGCTGGCCGGGACGATCCCGACGGCCGCCTTCTTCGTGGAGCGCAAGGTCACGCACGAGCTGGAGACCAAGGTCGCGGAGGATGCGGCCGCGGTCGCCAAGGCGTAGCCCCACCGCCGTGAGGTGATCTCACGGCGGTTGTTCCATGTTCATTTACTTGTTCATTTACTTGGACGTCCTACTACCTCGACAGTTACTAGGACGTCCAAGTAAATTGGATGGTATGGACGCTGACGCCATCGAGGAGGGCCGCCGTCGCTGGCAGGCCCGGTACGACGCCGCGCGCAAGCGCGACGGTGACTTCACCACGCTCTCGGGGGACCCCGTGGAGCCGGTGTACGGGCCCAGGCCTGGGGACAGGTACGAGGGCTTCGAGCGGATCGGATGGCCCGGGGAGTACCCCTTCACACGCGGGCTGTATCCGACCGGCTACCGAGGGCGGACGTGGACCATCCGGCAGTTCGCCGGGTTCGGGAACGCCGAGCAGACCAACGAGCGGTACAAGATGATCCTCGGCAACGGCGGAGGCGGTCTCTCGGTCGCCTTCGACATGCCGACGCTGATGGGCCGCGACTCCGACGACCGGCGCTCGCTGGGCGAGGTCGGGCACTGCGGTGTCGCCATCGACTCGGCCGCCGACATGGAGGTCCTGTTCAAGGACATCCCGCTGGGCGACGTGACGACGTCGATGACCATCAGTGGCCCGGCCGTGCCGGTCTTCTGCATGTACCTGGTGGCGGCGGAGCGCCAGGGCGTCGATCCGGGCGTGCTCAACGGCACGCTCCAGACCGACATCTTCAAGGAGTACATCGCCCAGAAGGAGTGGCTCTTCCAGCCCGAGCCGCACCTTCGCCTCATCGGCGACCTCATGGAGTACTGCGCGGCCGGCATCCCCGCCTACAAGCCGCTGTCCGTCTCCGGCTACCACATCCGCGAGGCCGGCGCGACGGCCGCGCAGGAGCTGGCGTACACGCTGGCGGACGGCTTCGGCTACGTCGAGCTGGGCCTGTCGCGCGGTCTCGACGTCGACGTCTTCGCCCCCGGCCTGTCCTTCTTCTTCGACGCGCACGTCGACTTCTTCGAGGAGATCGCCAAGTTCCGGGCCGCCCGCCGGATCTGGGCGCGCTGGATGCGGGACGTGTACGGGGCCAAGAGCGACAAGGCCCAGTGGCTGCGCTTCCACACCCAGACCGCCGGTGTCTCCCTGACCGCGCAGCAGCCGTACAACAACGTCGTACGTACGGCCGTGGAGGCGCTGGCGGCCGTGCTCGGCGGAACGAACTCGCTGCACACCAACGCCCTCGACGAGACCCTCGCGCTGCCCTCCGAGCAGGCCGCGGAGATCGCCCTGCGCACCCAGCAGGTCCTCATGGAGGAGACCGGGGTCGCCAACGTGGCCGATCCGCTGGGCGGTTCGTGGTACGTCGAGCAGCTGACCGACCGGATCGAGGCCGACGCCGAGAAGATCTTCGAGCAGATAAAGGAACGCGGGCTGCGCGCGCACCCCGACGGGCAGCACCCCATCGGGCCGATCACCTCCGGCATCCTGCGCGGGATCGAGGACGGCTGGTTCACCGGCGAGATCGCCGAGTCCGCCTTCCAGTACCAGCGGTCCCTGGAGAAGGGCGAGAAGCGGGTCGTCGGCGTCAACGTCAACACCGGCTCCGTCACCGGCGACCTGGAGATCCTCCGGGTCAGCCACGAGGTGGAGCGCGAGCAGGTCCGGGCGCTGGCCACGCGCAAGGCCGGCCGCGACGACACCGCGGTGCGCACCGCGCTCGACACCATGCTGACCGCCGCCCGCAACGGCACCAACATGATCGACCCGATGCTGGACGCCGTCCGGGCCGAGGCGACCCTGGGCGAGATCTGCGACGCGCTGCGGGACGAGTGGGGGGTGTACACGGAGCCGGCGGGCTTCTGACCGCTGCGGCCCGCTGGGGGCGGCCGGGGTGGGGGCGCCGCGCCGCCCGCCCCGCCGCCGATGTCCCTTGCCGCAGACGCCGGCGCCCCCGCCCGGGGCGACCTCACATCGCCGCCGCCCCCGCCAGCCCCGCGACCAGTACCCGGGTGAATCCGCGTACCCATTCCTCGTCCGCCGGCTCCGCGCTGACCAGCGTTCGGTGGACCACCGCCCCCGCGACCATGTCGAAGATGAGGTCGATCGTGCGGGCGGAGTCCGCGGGGTCGGTCTCCGGTGGGAGTTCGCCCCGGTGCTCGGCACGCTCCCGGCCCTCCACGACCAGCCGCTTCTGGCGGTCGACGATCGAGGTGCGGATGCGCTCGCGCAGCGCGTCGTCCCGGGTCGACTCGGCGACCACCGCCATCAGGCCACTTTTCGCCTCCGGCCGGGCCAGGATTGCCGCGAACTGGAGCACTACGCCCTCGATGTCCGCCGCGAGGCTTCCCCGGTCGGGCAGCCGGAGTTCGTCGAAGAGCTCGGCCACCGCGTCGACGACCAGCTCGTTCTTGCCGGACCAGCGGCGATACAAGGTCGTTTTTGCAACCCCCGCGCGCGTCGCCACGTCTCCCAGAGTGAGCTTTGACCAGCCCAGTTCGACCAGCGCCTCCCGCGTCGCGGCCAGGATCGCGGCGTCAGCGGTGGCGCTGCGGGGGCGTCCGGGACGGGTGGCGGCGGTGTGGCTCTGCATCCCATGACCATATCCGGGGGGTTCGTGGGTGCTCGTGAGGGAGATCACGGGAGGGTGGTGTTCGCGGGGGGCGCCTTGCCATTACGCTACGACCCGTAGCGAAAGCGACGACCACAGGCGTGGGGTGGGGACCCGGCGCCGAACACCACCGAGCAGGACCTGCTTTCAGACCACTTTTCACACGCGCGCGCCGAACGGGGGAGGATAGACGCATGCAGCCACGGAACATGTCCATGAGCGGAGTCGTCGACCTCGCCGCGGTGAAGGCGGCCCAAGAGGCCAAGGCGAAGGCGGAGCAGGCGCGTGCCGAGGCCGCGCGACAGGGCGGAGCGGGTGCCGTGTCGCCCGCCGACCTCGTCATCGATGTGGATGAGGCGGGCTTCGAGCGGGACGTCCTTCAGCGGTCCGCCGAAGTGCCCGTCGTCATCGACTTCTGGGCCGAGTGGTGCCAGCCCTGCAAGCAGCTCAGCCCCGTGCTGGAGCGGCTCGCCGTCGAGCACAACGGCCGGTTCCTCCTCGCCAAGATCGACGTCGACGCCAACCAGATGCTGATGCAGCAGTTCGGCGTACAGGGGATTCCGGCCGTGTTCGCCGTCGTCGCCGGGCAGGCGCTGCCGCTCTTCCAGGGGGCCGCCGGCGAGGCCCAGATCCGCGAGACGCTCGACCAGCTCGTCACGGTGGCCGAGCAGCGGTTCGGCCTGACCGGTCTGACGGTCGACCCGGAGGCCGAGCCGGGCGCCGCGCCGGCCGCTCCCACCCTCCCGGCCGGTCCGTACGACGCCCTGCTCGAGGCCGCCGTACAGGCTCTGGACGCGGGCGACTTCGCCGGTGCCGTCCAGGCGTACAAGAACGTGCTGAGTGAGGACCCGGCGAACTCCGAGGCCAAACTCGGGCTCGCCCAGGCCGAGTTGCTCCAGCGGGTGCAGGGCGCCGACCCGCAGCAGGTGCGCAAGGACGCCGCCGAGAATCCCGCCGACGCGCAGGCGCAGATCGCCGCCGCCGACCTGGATCTGGTGGGTGGTCATGTGGAGGACGCCTTCGGGCGGCTCATCGATGCCGTGCGGCGCACGGTGGGTGACGACCGGGACACCGTACGGCTTCGGCTGCTGGAGCTCTTCGAGGTCGTGGGCGCCGACGATCCGCGAGTGGCAGCGGCCCGCAGGGCCTTGGCGCGTGCCTTGTTCTGACCGTGTTTGCGAGCGGGGCGGTAGCCCCGTTCTGACCAGTCGCTAAACGTGCGGGCATGTGTTGCCCGAGTGAAAGATCTGCCGAGAGACGACCAGTGCGGCCGCGCTTTACCAAAACTTGGTAATCGCGGCCGCCGTTACTGCGGGTAAGTCGCGGGCGTCGTTCTGTCATTTTCTGTCTGGTGATTCCCGGATTTGTCCGGTCACTTGACGCCACCCTGCGTCGTCGTCCGAGACCGACGGGTCGTTGTTCGGTTATCCGGCCGTTACTACTGAGTAACGAAGCCCCTTGTGCGGGCGGCGAGAATGCACCACGATCGGCCACGCTCGGTCCGTTCCCGTACCCCGACAGCCGGTTGGGTCGCGGGAGTTCCTGGGTCCCCACCGAGCAGAGTCGGCGGCAGTGGCGCCGGCTCTTGGACAGGGGGGTCTTCGCCCACCCGGCGAAGCCTGTCCAGCAGGGTTGTGCGTGATGCGTGTCAGGCGCGACCAGTGGTTGTCGCTCGGGGGTGATCGCCGGTGATTCGGGTGCGATTCGCGCCTCCGAGTACGGGCGCTCTCCTTCCCGAGGACGTAGCACTTCTCCCATCCCTGCCCGGCTGAGCCCTCTTTGGGGGCAGGTCGGGGCAGGCGATGTACGTCCGAGAAGGAGGAAATATGGAGTCCCAGGTGCGTGGCGGGACCAGATGGAAGCGGTTCGCTGTGGTCATGGTGCCCAGCGTCGCCGCGGCCGCGGCGGTGGGTGTCGGGCTTGCGCAGGGTGCGCTGGCTGCTTCGTTCAGCGTCTCCGGTCAGCAGTTCAAGGTGAGCGCCTCGGAGCTGCACGGTAACGGCTTTGCCCAGTACGGCGGCATAGACACCGTCTACACCAAGACGGACGGCAAGGAAAAGACAAAGGTTCCGGTGGCGATCTCGTCGTTCGACGACGCGACCATCACCAAGATGTGCCAGTCGGTCAAGACGGACATCCCCTTGCTGGGGTCGATCTACCTCCGTCTTGAGGCAGGGGACAAGGGCACGCCGGTTTCGGCCGAGCGGCTCTACATCGACGTCGCCCAGCTCGACGCCGACGCGGAGTTCAAGGACATCGACATCGGCGTCGCGGTCAAGGACAAGACCCGCGGCCCCGATGTGAAGCCGGGCGAGAGCGTGCTGCCGGGCGGCTTCGCCCAGCAGGCGCGGAAGGCCGACCTCTACAACGTGAAGCAGACGGCGTGGGCGACCACGGCCGGCACCTTCAAGCTGAGCGGTCTGTCCATGAAGCTCGGCACCAACCCCAACATGGAGTGCTACTGACGGCTCCCGTCACCGGGGTGTTCCGGGGTAGCTGAGCTGCCCCATGGGGCGGGGAAGTCATCGCTTCCCCGCCCCGCCCGGCCCGGTCCCTCCGGGGGCCGGGCACCCTCACAGACTCAGACTTCCGGCTTCTTTACGCCTACGGCCGAGCCGGTACGTACTTCCACCGGACCCAGGGAGCTGTTTTCCATGAGTGCCGAGACTCCGGTCCAGAGCGCCGGGACCTTCACCCGGTTGCGTCTGCGATTCCGCGACTGGCGGGGCACCCGGCCGTTCTGGGCAGGCCTGTTCACCCTGCTCGGCGGGGTGCCGATCGCCTATTTCCCGTACGCCACCCTCAAGCTGGGCACCATGTCGCTCACCATGGCGACCACCGCCGGTGCCGGCTCCCTCATCATCGGCATCCTGCTTTGGACGCTGGGCCTGACCATGTGGTTCCAGCATGCGACGCGTGTGTTCGCCGGTGTCGCGGCGATCATCCTCGCCCTGGTGTCCCTGGTGGTCTCCAACATCGGTGGCTTCGTCGTCGGCTTCCTGCTGGCGATGATCGGAGGCGCGCTCGCCGTCTCGTGGATGCCGGGCAAGGGCCGGTCGGAGGAGGGCAGGTCGCAGGAGGATGCGGCAGGGCCCACGGACGAGAGCGCCGAGCCCACCGCTTCCGAGGGCACCTTCGAGCCGGGACAGCCGTTCCCTTCGTACCCGCCCGCCGACGGTGGCCCCGCGCAGGGCGGCGGCTTGGACGGCCCCCGCGCCGAGGACCGGATCGGGGGGAACCGTGTCGGCTGACGAGGACCGCGCCGAGTACCCCGCGGCCCCGGCACGGGCGAGAACGGGGCCGCGCCACGCGGCGCCCAGGAAGCCGCTGTTCACCCGGTTGCAGATGCCGGCCGGCAAGGCGATAGCCATGGCCGCGATGCCGACGGCGGTCCTCATGGGGATGGGGTTCACGCCGACGCTGGCCCTGGCCGACGACGCCTCGCCGTCGACGTCGAACAGCCTGACGGCCGACGAGTACAAGGACTGTGTGGCCGCCCTGGCGGGCGACGCCTCCGCCTCGCCGTCCCCGGACGCGAGCGAGTCCACGGACAAGGACGAGGTGGCGGAGCCGACCCCGTCTCCGTCGTCTTCCTCCGCGAACTCCTCGGATTCGTCCGGCTCTTCGGACTCCTCGGGCTCCTCGGACTCTTCCGGCTCCGCGGGCGACTCCTCGTCGTCGGATTCAGGTTCCGACGACGCGGCCGAGCCCACGCCGACGCCCTCCGCGAGCCAGTCGAGCGAGGCCCAGTCCGGCGACACCACCACGGCGTCCCCCTCGCCGTCCGACAGCGGCGGCAACCTGCTGGAGGACATCGGCGACACGATCTCCGGCATCTTCACCGGCGGCAACGAGGCGACGGCGAGCCCGAGTTCGAGCCCGACGCCGTCCGCGTCGGCGAGTACGAGCGAGGAGGCGTCGTCCGGGAGCGACGCAAAGGACACCTCCGACACGGCTGAGGACGCCTCCGACCCCGTCAAGGACACGACGGACCAGGTCACCGACACGGTCAAGGACACCGTGAAGGAGGCGACCGACAAGGCGACCGAGGCGGCCGAGGACACCACCGAGGCGGCCACCGCCTCCCCGAGCCCGTCCGAGAGTTCCACGACGGATCCCGAGGACTGCCCGGCCGCCACGGACGACGGCGGCGGCATCGACAACAAGATCCTGGTGCCGGACGACCCCTGGTACCTGGAGGCCAGTTCGCTGACGCTGAAGGGCGCGGACTACCAGGGCATCGTCGAGGTCAAGACCGCCAGTGGCAAGACCAAGAAGGTGCTGAAGTACGTCATCTCCGACGGCACCGACATCGGCGATCTGCACCAGATCGTCAAGGACAAGCAGTCCGGCAAGACGCACCACGTGCAGGCGGCCAAGGGCTCCAAGTCCACGATCACCAACGGCAAGACGGTGATGTACACCGAGAGCATCTCGGGGAACCTGCTCGGTCTGATCCCGGTCACGTTCGACCCGGAGCACCCGCCGCCGCTGAACATCCCGTTCATCTACTTCACCAAGGTGAAGGTCACCCAGGCCGGCCAGTTCGGGGGCACCCTCACGGTTCCCGGGCTGCACCAGACCATCACCGACTGAGCGCCACCGTCCCCGGCCTCTCCGGGAGCCGCAGACTGTGCCCCGCCGGGCTATCGACCCGGCGGGGCACAGTCGTATCGACGCCCAGATCGAACTCCTAAGCGAATTAAGGGTTCCGTCAACGCTCTCGCCCTGCCATGATGATCGCGTCCCCATGGGGAGGGGGCTCGGGGGCGCGTGTTGACCGCACGCGATACGACGGGGATCTCTTCATTCCTGCCTTTCTCACCGGCGCTTCGGCATGCCTTCTTCCTGCGCGGACGACACCGACCATCCGGACTGACCATCCAGGTAGGCATCGACGTGCGAACGAAACGAAGAAGATCACAGAGACGATTCCAAGGGGGGCGCGCACAGCGGGGGTTCGCGGCCGTCGCGCTCGCGACAGCGACTGCCGTGCTCGGCGGACTCGTCGCCGCGGCCCCGGCGGCCGCCGACGAACCGGGCGACAACCCGGCCAACCCGTACCAGCGCAGCCTGCGCATCAGCCTGGGCGCTCAAGCCCGCCAGGACCGCTGCCAGGTGGCGCGGGCCGTGCACTACGGCGGATCTGAGATCAAGGCCTACGCGGGCCCCGAACTTGCCGGTCCGGACGCTGAGTTGCGCACGGTCGTGGCGGGCTTGGGCTTCGGCGAACTCGGCCAGGCCCACCAGCGGGACGTCGACGCGGGCATAGCCGACCTCAGGGCCCACGAAGACCGCCAGAACAAGCTGAACACCACCAATGAGCCTTACCGGTCGGTGAACTCCTCGGGGGGCCGGGACTTCTGGGCGCCCGAATTCGGCAAGGACATCGTCGCCTTCACCCTCGGCACCCAGCGCAACCTGTATGACAAGATCTGGGAGAATCCGACGCCGAGGCCCGGCAAGGCCTCGCTGGACCAGGCCATGAAGGTGCTCGACGCCTTCGACACCGGCGACGACGAGTGGGCCGGCGCTTACAAGCAGGCCGCCGGAGATGAGCTGCTCGACACCGGCAGCATGGGCTCCTCAGCCAACGACGTCGCGACCTTCCTCCGCTTCGGCGGCTTCCCGACCAAGGCCCCCGAGCCGGACTCACTGGAGTTCCGCACCGAGGTTGAGGCGCTCAAGACTGCATGGGCGGCCTGCGACAGCACCAACCCGATCGACCACTACCGCGTGTTGACCGGGGTCGTCGTGCAGGCGTACTCGGAGTGGGAGTCGGAGTACGCCGGCCAGGCCGAGCAGCGCAAGGCGATCCTCACTGCCGAGGCCGCCGCGGCGAAGGAGACGCGGACCGCCACGGCCGCGATGATCGAGGCCGTACGGCAGGCTTGGCAGGCGGACCAGATCCTGTTCTGGCAGAAGTACTGGGCCGCGCACAAAGACTCGCTCCACTACCCGACGAAGGCCGAGTTCACCAAGGCCACCTCGGACCTGAACGCGGCGAAGACCAAGGCCGCCGCGCAGGTGGCAGTGGCGGACGCGGCGGCAGCCCGGGCCAAGACAGCCGCAGAGAACGCGAACACCCAGCAGACGAAGGCCTGGGCGATCGCCGACGCCGCGAAGCTGCCGCGTGGCCGGGGCCTGCTCTACGCCCAGCAGTCGGTGCAGGTCACCAAGGCCTCGTCCGCCGCCGCCCAGGCCGCGGCGAAGGCCACGCTGACCGCGTCGAACGCGGCGAAGGCCACGGTGGCAGACTCGCAGACACTGCTGGCGCTTGCGAAGACCCAGGCGCACGCGCTGAACACCGAGTTCCGCAAGACTGCGGCACTGGAGGCCAAGGCGCAGGCCAAGGCAGCCGCCGAGTCCGCGGCCAAGCTGGCCGCCGAGGCCGCCGCCGACGCCACCACCGCCAAGAAGGCCCGCGCGACCGCCGAGAAGGCGGAGCAGACGGCCAAGGACCAGGCGGCCGAGGCGAAGCGGCAGCGCGGTATCGCGGAGGCCGAGAAGGCGACCGCCGAGCGTGAGCGCGACACCGCGGCGAGCGAGCGCAAGAAGGCCGACACCGCCGAGCAACGGGCACGGGGCGAGCAGGACAAGGCCCGCCAGGCCCGTACGGCCGCGGAGACCGCAGGTTCGACGGCGGCGGACAAGCTGGCGGCGGCCGAGGATGCCGAGTTGCGCGCGTTCACGGCACGCAATCAGGCGGTCAAGGCCGAGCAGGAGAAGAACGCCACCGCTTCCCGGGCGGCCGCGCTGGAGTCCGCCGCCGCTGCTGCCGAGGGCACCGAGGCAGCGGCCGAGACCAGGCAGGCGGCCACGGAAGCACGTACCGCCGCCACCGATGCGGCGGGCGCGGCGACCCGGGCCCGTACCGCGGCGAACGAGGCGACCACGGCGGCGGTCAACGCCCGCGCGGCGGCGACCCGTGCCGAAGGCGCGGCGAAGCGGTCCCGGTCCGCGGCCGACGCGGCCCAGGCCGCGTACGCGAAGACGCACGCGGCTGCCGAGACCGCGCACGCCGCGGCGGCTGAGGCGATCGACGCGGCCGCCTCCGCGAAGCAGAAAGCCAAGCAGGCGGATGCCGAGGCCAAGAAGGCCCAGGCCGCGGCGATCACCGCGCGCAAGGAGGCCACCGCAGCGGTGGCCGAGGCCGCGAAGACGGCCGCGTGGGCGGTGAAGACCGCCGGGTACGCCGCAGCCACCGCCCAGTACGCACAGGGCGCCCGCGATGCCGCCACCGCGACCACCAAGGCGGGCGACGAGGCGATCACCATCGGGTCGCCCTATCGCGAGACCGACGCCTCGGCGGCGTACGCGGTGCTGATCGGGCAGACCTCCAAGACGCTGGCCGAGCAGCAGGCCACCGCGGCCAAGGCCAAGTCGGACGAGGCGAAGAAAGCGGCGGCACAGGCCAAGGCGCTCGCCGACAAGGCCGCCGGCGACGCCAAGATCGCCCTGCAGGCGGCGGCCGACGCCGCGAACTACGCTGTACAGGCGGTCGATTCCGCCGCTGCGGCCAATGCTTCCGCCAAGGCCGCCGAGACGCACGCGGTGGCTGCGAAGAAGGCCGACGCGAACGCCCAGAAGTACGACCAGCAGGCGGGCACCGACGCCTTCTACGCCAACTCCGCCGCCAACGACGCCGAATCGGCGGCCGCCCAGGCCGACCGCGACGCCACGGAGGCCGAGAAGGACGCGTCGAGCGCCCGCTCCGCCGCTACCAGCGCCGAGCAGGACGCGTCGGCGGCCGACCGGACGGCCACCAGGGCGGAGAGTGACGCCACCGCCGCGGAGGACGCGGCGGCCAACGCTCACACCTACGCGGACCAGGCGGACAAAGCGGCCACCCGTGCGGAGGCCGAGGAACGGGAACGGGCCAAGCAGGAGCGCGAGGAGGTTGTGTCATCCGGTGGTTCGACCGCCGAGTACGTCCTGACTAAGGACGAGGAAGCCGCCCTGCTCGCGGAGTGCGGGCAGAGTTGCGTCGACCAGTACCGCGAGGCCATGGCGGCCGCGAACCAGGACGTCCTCGACTGGGTCAAGGCGAACGGGGGTGCGATCCTGCTCGAACTGCTCGGGGCCACGAATGCCAAGAAGTGCTTCTCCGACCCCGATGTGGAGAGCTGCCTGTGGACGGCCATCGACGCCGTCGGCATCGTCACGATCGCGGGCAAGGCACCGGCCGTCGGCCGGGCCATCGTACGCGTCAGCACCGGGATCGGGAAGTTCTTCGAGGGCGCGTCCAAGGCGCGCAACACTCTCAAGTCGCTGAAGGTCATCATCGACGCGCGTCTCGCCAAGGGCGTGTCGTTCTGCCTGAAGCACAGCTTCGTGACGGGCACCCAGGTCAAGATGGCCGACGGCAGTGTCCGCGCCATAGAGAGCGTCATCCCCGGAGAGCAAGTCCTCAACGCGCAGCCGGGAGCCACGACCGCCGAGCGGCACCGCGTCGTGCTGACGCACCGCACCACCAGCGACACACAGTTCACCGACCTGACGGTCACCACGCCGAATGGCCGGCACACCATCACTGGGACGTCCAACCATCCGTTCTACGACCTTACCACCGGGTCATGGACAGACGCCGGGCGTCTTGCGGTCGGTCACCGGCTGCAGACGCTGGAGCACGGCACCGTCACGGTCGTCGATGTAGCGTCGTATACAAAGCCGCAGGTCACATACGACCTCACGGTGGAGGGCGTTCACTCCTACTTCGTGGTGGCCGGGGACAGCGCCCTGTTGGTCCACAACATCAGCTGCCGCACGATCACCGACGGTGCGTTGAAGCACATCCGTAACCAGCACCTGTGGGGTGGCAAGTACCACGAGGCGGGCGACATGGGGAACGTGTTCGCCGAGGGAATCGACGCCGGCAAGCTCAAGAAGCTGATCGAGGAGGCAGCGCAGTTCGGGCGTGAGGTGCCCAGGGCCAAGGACGACATCCGCGGAGGTAACTACATCGACTACGCGTTCGACGGTGTCGCGACCGGTGTGCACGGTCAGAACGGCATCCGGCTCGTCGTCGATGATTACGGCAACCTCGTGACGGCCATGCCCAAGAACATCTGGTGACGGGAAGGAAGGCAGATGATCACTTTCTCTTTCGAGCCCCGCACGGATGACGACTCATGGTCGTCGGACTGGAGGCCGGAGGAGCCGGACCTGAAAGCCTCGGACTTCTGCCTGAGGTATTTCAAGGCCGACCTTCGGCTCGTCGTCCACGGCGTGGATCTCAGCGTGCGTCTGCTGGGAGAGCCGGTGGTCGACATCGCCCTCATGCTGGACCATGCGGCGCGAGAGCTGGAAAGCAGGAGTGACGTCGCCGTCGAGGCCAGCCTCACCCAGCACGTCTACTCCTTCAGCCGCGACGGGACAGCCGTCACCCTCACCACGGACTGGCCGCAGGCCAGAGCCGAGTTGACCTGGGACGAACTGCGGCAGCTTGCCGAGCGGTCGAAGGAGGAGGCCGTGCGGCTGATTACCACGGCTCATCCGGAACTGGGCGGCAACGCGTGGTTGCGGGAGGCTGTGGGGGCGCCGCCCCCGGAGTGATCCATGAGTAAAAACTGAGGGCGCCCCATGCTCCAGGGGGCGCCCTCAGTGCCGTACAAGGGCCTCACAGCGGTCCGTGCGGTCAGTCCCGCGCCCCGCCACCCAGGTGGTGAACCCGAACCATGTTCGTCGTCCCCGGCACCCCGGGCGGCGACCCCGCCGTAATCACCACGATGTCGCCCTCGTTGAACAGCCCCAGCTTCACGATCTCCTGGTCCACCAAGTCGACCATCTCGTCCGTGCTGTTGACGAACGGCACGACGTGCGGCTCGACGCCCCAGCTGAGGGTCATCTGGTTGCGGGTGGACTCGTCCGTGGTGAACGCGATGATCTGCTGGGCGGCGCGGTAGCGGCACAGCCGGCGGGCGGTGTCGCCGGACTGGGTGAAGGCGACCAGGCCCTTGCCGCCGAGGAAGTCGGCGATCTCGCAGGCCGCGCGGGCGACCGAACCGCCCTGCGTGCGCGGCTTCTTGCCGGGGACCAGGGGCTGCAGGCCCTTGGAGAGCAGTTCCTGCTCGGCCGCCGTGACGATCTTCGACATCGTCCTGACGGTCTCGATCGGGTACGCGCCCACGCTCGACTCCGCCGACAGCATGACCGCGTCCGCGCCGTCCAGGATCGCGTTGGCCACGTCGGAGGCCTCGGCGCGGGTCGGACGGGAGTTGGTGATCATCGACTCCATCATCTGGGTCGCCACGATCACCGGCTTGGCGTTGCGGCGGCACAGCTCGATGAGCCGCTTCTGCACCATCGGGACCTTTTCGAGCGGGTACTCGACGGCCAGGTCGCCACGCGCGACCATCACGGCGTCGAACGCCAGCACGACGTCCTCCATGTTGGCGACCGCCTGCGGCTTCTCTACCTTGGCGATGACCGGGACGCGGCGGCCGACCTCGTCCATGACCTTGTGCACGTCCTGCACGTCGTTCGCGTCCCGCACGAAGGACAGGGCGACCATGTCGCAGCCCATGCGCAGCGCGAACCGCAGGTCCTCGACGTCCTTCTCGGACAGCGCCGGCACGTTCACGGCCGCGCCGGGCAGGTTGATGCCCTTGTGGTCGGAGACGACGCCGCCCTCGATGACGATCGTCCGCACCTGGGGACCCTCGACCTCGGTGACCTTCAGCTCGACGTTGCCGTCGTTGATGAGGATCTGGTCGCCCTTGGCGACGTCGCCCGGGAGGCCCTTGTAGGTCGTCCCGCAGATGTGCTTGTCGCCGGGGACGTCCTCGGTCGTGATGACGAACTCGTCACCGCGTTCCAGCTCGACCGGACCCTCGGCGAAGGTCTCCAGGCGGATCTTCGGGCCCTGGAGGTCGGCGAGCACACCGATGGCCCGCCCGGTCTCCTCGGCGGCGGCCCGCAGGCGCTCGTACCGCCCCTGGTGGTCTTCGTGCGTGCCGTGGCTGAAGTTGAAGCGGGCCACATTCATGCCCGCCTCGATCAGGGCGACAAGCTGTTCATGGGAGTCGACCGCGGGGCCGAGAGTACAGACGATTTTCGAACGGCGCATGGGACGATCCTATCGGTTTGTTTCGCTACGGAATATTCCGTCTGGCGGAAGATACAAATGAGCTGCGCATTGCTCAGCCGTGTTACTCAGCCGTGTTACTCAGTCGTTGCTCTTCCTCACCAGTGCGTAGGTCTGCGTCGCGATCTCCAGTTCTTCATCCGTCGGCACCACCGCGACCGCCACTCTCGCGCCCGAGGGCGAGATCAGCCGCGGCTCGTCACCGCGTACGGCGTTCAGCTCGGGGTCCACCGCGAGGCCCAGCTGTTCCAGGCCCGCCATGGCGGCCTCCCGCACCGGTGCCGCGTTCTCGCCGACGCCCGCCGTGAACGCGATGGCGTCCACCCGGCCGAGCACGGCGTAATAGGCGCCGATGTACTTCTTCAGTCTGTGAATGTAGATGTCGAAGGCCAATTGGGCCCGCTCGTCACCTTCGTCGATCCGCCGGCGGATCTCCCGCATGTCGTTGTCGCCGCACAGGCCGATCAATCCGCTCTTCTTGTTGAGAAGAGTGTCGATTTCCGCGATGGACATTTCGCCAACACGTGCCAAATGGAAGATGACGGCGGGATCCAGGTCACCCGATCGCGTACCCATCACGAGCCCCTCCAAGGGCGTCAGCCCCATGGAGGTGTCCACGCACTTCCCGCCCCGCACGGCGGACGCCGACGCGCCGTTGCCGAGGTGCAGCACGATGACGTTCACGTCCTGCGGAGCCTTGCCCAGCAGCTCCGCCGTGGTCCGGGAGACGTACGCGTGCGAGGTGCCGTGGAAGCCGTACCGGCGGATCCGGTGCCGGTCCGCGGTCTCGACGTCGATCGCGTAGCGGGCGGCCGACTCCGGCATCGTGGTGTGGAACGCGGTGTCGAAGACGGCGACCTGGGGCAGGTCCGGGCGCAGTGCCCGGGCGGTGCGGATGCCGGTGAGGTTGGCCGGGTTGTGCAGCGGGGCCACCGGTATGAGCCGCTCGACCTCGGCGAGCACGGCGTCGTCGATGACGGTCGGCTCGGTGAACCGCCTGCCGCCGTGCACCACCCGGTGGCCGATCGCGGCCAGCTCGGGGGAGTCGAGCCCGAGGCCGTCCCTGGCGAGTTCCGCCGATACGGCCTTCAGAGCGGCCTCGTGATCGGCGATGCTCCCCGTCCACTCACGGGTCTCGCCACCGGCCGCGAGCGGCGTGTGCTTGAGCCGGGAGCTCTCCTCGCCGATGCGCTCGACGAGGCCCGCGGCCAGCCGGCTGCTGTCGCGCATGTCGAGCAGCTGGTACTTCACCGACGAGGAGCCGGAGTTGAGGACGAGGACGCGGGACGAGCTCACTGGGCGGTTGCCTTCTCGCTGGGGAACAGGGCGGGGGACTGGGACTGGATCGCCGTGATGGCGACGGTGTTGACGATGTCCGAGACGAGAGCGCCCCGGGACAGGTCGTTGACCGGCTTGCGCAGACCCTGAAGCACCGGGCCGACCGCGATGGCGCCGGCCGAGCGCTGCACGGCCTTGTAGGTGTTGTTGCCCGTATTGAGGTCCGGGAAGATCAAAACCGTTGCCTGCCCCGCCACTTCGGACTCCGGCAGCTTGGTCGCGGCGACGGACGGCTCCACGGCGGCGTCGTACTGGATCGGCCCCTCGATCTTCAGATCGGGCCGCCGCTGCCGCACCAGCTCGGTCGCCTCGCGCACCTTGTCGACGTCGGCGCCGGAACCGGACGTACCGGTGGAGTACGACAGCATCGCGATCCGCGGCTCCACGCCGAACTGCTCGGCGGTGGCGGCCGACTGGATGGCGATGTCGGCCAGTTGCTCGGCGTTCGGGTCCGGGTTGACCGCGCAGTCGCCGTAGACGAGGACCCTGTCGGCCAGGCACATGAAGAACACGGACGAGACGATGTCGGCGTCCGGCTTGGTCTTGATGATCTCGAAGGCGGGCCGGATGGTCGCCGCCGTCGAATGGACGGAACCCGAGACCATGCCGTCCGCGAGGCCCTCCTGCACCATCAGCGTGCCGAAGTAGTTCACATCGGAGACGACGTCGTACGCCAGCTCGACCGTGACCCCCTTGTGGGCGCGGAACTGGGCGTACCGCTCGGCGAAGGAGTCGCGCAGCTCGCTGGTCGCCGGGTCGATCAGCTGGGTTTCGCCCAGGTCGATGCCGAGGTCCGCGGCCTGCTTGCGGATCCGGTCGACCGGCCCGAGGAGGGTGAGGTCGCAGACGTTGCGCCGCAGCAGCACCTCCGCGGCGTGCAGGACGCGCGGCTCGGTGCCCTCGGGCAGCACGATGCGACGCATGTTCGAACGAGCCTGCTCCAGCAGCTTGTGCTCGAACATCATCGGCGTGACCCGGTCGCTGTTCGGCGCCGAGACCCGCTTCAGCAGGTCGCCGGTGTCGACGTACCGCTCGAACAGGCCGAGCGCGGTCTCCGCCTTGCGCGGGGTGGTCGCGTTCAACTTCCCTTCCAGGGAGAAGAGCTGCTCGGCGGTGGGGAAGCTGTAGCCGGGCACCGACAGCACCGGCGTGCCCGGGGCGAGGCGGGCGGCCAGGGTGAGTATCTCGTCGCCGGGGCGCTCGTCCAGCGTGAGCAGCACCCCGGCGATCGGCGGGGTGCCGGCGCTGTGCGCGGCCAGCGAGCCGACGACCAGGTCGGCGCGGTCGCCCGGGGTGACGACCAGACAGCCCGGGGTCAGGGCGGTCAGGAAGTTCGGCAGCATCGCGCCGCCGAACACGAAGCCGAGGGCGTCGCGCGCGAGCCCCGAGTCGTCACCGAGCAGCACCTTGGCGTCCAGCGTCTGGGCGATCTGCCAGACCGTGGGCGCGGACAGGGCGGGCTCGTCCGGTACGACGTAACAGGGCACCGGCAGCCGGGAGCCGAGCCGCTCGGCGATCTCGTCCCGGTCGGCCCTGGAGACCCGGTTGGTGACCATGGCGAGTACGTCGCAGCCCAGGTTCTCGTAGGCCCGGTAGGCGTTGCGGGTCTCGGCGAGCACCGACTCGGTGGTCTGCCCCCGCCCGCCCACGACGGGTATCACGGACGCGGCGAACTCGTTGGCGAGCCGGGCGTTGAGGGACAGCTCGTCCGGGAGCTGGGTGTCGGCGAAGTCGGTGCCGAGGACGAGGACGACGTCGTAGTCGCGGGCGACGGCGTGGAACCGGTCGACGAGCGTGGACACCAGCTCGTCCGTCCCGCGCTCGGCCTGGAGGGCGGACGCCTCGTGGTAGTCCATGCCGTAGACCGTCGCCGGGTCCTGCGAGAGGCGGTAGCGGGCGCGCAACAGCTCGAACAGGCGGTCGGGGGAGTGATGCACCAGCGGCCGGAACACCCCCACCCGGTCGACCTGGCGGGTCAGGAGCTCCATGACTCCCAGTTCGACGACCTGGCGGCCGTCTCCGCGGTCGATCCCGGTCACGTACACACTGCGCGTCACGCGTCGTCTCCGTTTCGTCTGTCGTCCATCGTCGGGTCGCAAAGTCGCCAGTGACGAAAGCGCCAGTGACAAAATCGCCCAGTGAGGTGAGCGAAACCCTCTTGACAATACCCTTGGCGGTGGATAAGGCGCCCGTCAGTAGGGGAGCGACACCGCTCTCCGCGACGTGAAACAATCGGACTGGCTCACCGGTATCAACAGCGAGCAGGAGACACAGCACGATGCGTATCGGAGTCCTCACCGCAGGCGGCGACTGCCCCGGCCTGAACGCCGTGATCCGATCGGTCGTGCACCGGGCCGTCGCACAGTACGGCGACGAGGTGATCGGCTTCGAGGACGGATACGCGGGCCTGCTGGACGGCCACTACCGCAGCCTCGACCTGGAGGCCGTCAGCGGCATCCTGGCTCGCGGCGGCACCATCCTCGGGTCGTCGCGACTGGAGCGCGACCGGTTGCGCGAGGCGTGCGAGAGCGCCCCCGACATCGCCCGCGACTTCGGCATCGACGCGCTGATCCCGATCGGCGGCGAGGGCACGCTGACCGCGGCGCGGATGCTGTCCGACGCCGGTCTGCCGGTGGTCGGCGTACCGAAGACGATCGACAACGACATCTCCTCGACGGACCGCACGTTCGGCTTCGACACCGCGGTCGGCGTCGCCACCGAGGCCATGGACCGGCTGAAGACGACCGCGGAGTCGCACCAGCGCGTGATGGTCGTGGAGGTCATGGGCCGTCACGCCGGCTGGATCGCGCTGGAGTCCGGCATGGCGGCAGGCGCGCACGGCATCTGCCTCCCGGAGCGCCCGTTCGACCCCGCCGACCTGGTGAAGATGGTCGAGGAGCGCTTCTCGCGCGGCAAGAAGTTCGCCGTGATCTGCGTCGCCGAGGGGGCCCACCCCGCCGACGGCTCCATGGACTACGGCAAGGGCGAGATCGACCAGTTCGGCCACGAGCGCTTCCAGGGCATCGGCACGGCACTCGCCTTCGAGCTGGAGCGCCGCCTCGGCAAGGAGGCCAAGCCGGTCATTCTCGGCCACGTCCAGCGCGGCGGCTCACCGACCGCCTACGACCGGGTGCTCGCCACCCGCTTCGGCTGGCACGCGGTGGAGGCCGCGCACCAGGGTGAGTTCGGCAAGATGACCGCCCTGCGCGGCACCGAGATCGTGATGGTGCCGCTCGCGGAGGCGGTGACCGAGCTGAAGACGGTGCCGAAGGACCGGATGGACGAGGCGGAGTCGGTGTTCTAGTACCGAGTTCACAGACCCTGGGCTACCGACTTCACAGACCCTGGACTACCGAGTTCACAGACCCTGGACGGTCTGCCAGAACCGCTCCACGATCCGGTCCAGGAACTCGCGGCCGGCCGCGCTGGAGTCACCGCTGCCGCCGCCCCAGCTGAGCGTGGCGGTCATCTGCCCCTGGTAGCTGCGGTGCAGCTCCTGCAGGGCGGTCTCCAGCAACCGCCGGTCCAGTGGCGCGATCTTGCCGACCGGGCGCACATACGCCTGCCAGCGCGTCGTCACGGCGCTGCGCAGCAACTCGGCGAGCCGGGTCTCGCGGCCCGTGACGGTGATGAAGTCGGGAAGCGTCAGACCGAGGACGTCGGCCAGGGCGGCGGACTGACGGTCGGTACCGCGCCAGTCGTCGTTCTCCTCCATGCGCAGATACCCGACGACGTCGTGCCCGACGGCACGGGCCACGTCCTCGGGAGCCAGGCCCCGGGCGATGCGGTGCTCCCGCAGCGTCCGCGGCTTGCCGAGCAGTTCACCCGGCGAGCACCACAGAACACCGGCGAGGGCGGTGAGCTCGCTGCTGTTGGGCGCGGTGAGCTCGCGCTCCCAGGCGATCACGAGGTCCTCGGTGACGTAGGGGAGTCCGTACGAGGTCCGCATGCCGTGGGCGACGTGTTCGGGGCCCATGCTGAGGGCGGCACGCAGTCTGCGGGCGGCGGGGGCGTTGAACGGGGGAGTGGGTGGGTTGCGGCGGCCGGAGCGGTTGGATGGCTGGTTCGGTTGAGCTGCGGGTCGGTGCACGGGCCACAACGTAGGGCGGGCGGAGTGCAGTGACTACGGTCTGTTCGGCCAGGATCACGGATTGTAGGAAGATACGGCTACTGGTGGGTTCGCCGCTGGCTGAAGATCGTCTGTCGACCGGAACGCGGTGACGGCCAGGATTGCGGCGAGGCGTCACGGTGGCGCCCCGGAAGGCGGTGACCGACGGTGAACGGCAAGCTCAACGGGCATATTCGTGAACGTCTGCTCGCGCCGAACTTCTGGCATCTGGCGACGGTCGACCCGGACGGGATGCCGCAGGTTTCGCCCATGTGGGCGGATATCGAAGACGAGTACGTCATGGTCAACACCTCCATGGGGCGGGTGAAGGTGGACAACCTGCGGCTCAATCCCAACGTTTCCCTGTCCCACCACGACCCGGAGAACCCTTACGACCGCGCCGAGATCCGGGGGCGGGTCGTCCGGTTCGTGGAGGGGGAGACGGCGGAACGGGCGATGGACCGGCTCGCCCGGAAGTACATCGGGGAGGAGCGCTATCCGTGGCTGCTGCCGGGAGAGCGGCGGGTGATGCTGCTGATCGAGCCGGTGCGGGTGCGCAGGGTCGTGGGCGTGGAGGCGTTCCGGCCGGGGGTGCTGCCGGACGTCACCCCTTGACCGCCCCGCCCAGCGCGAATCCCCCACCGAGCCGCCGGGCGATCAGCACGTACAGCAGGATCACCGGCGTCGAGTAGACGATCGAGAACGCGGCCAGCTGGCCGTACGCCACCATCCCCCGGTTCCCGAAGAACTCGTTGATGCTGACGGAGGCCGGCATCTGGTCGGGGGTGAGCAGGAGCATGAACGGGACGAAGAAGTTGCCCCACATCATCACGAAGGAGAAGACCGTGACGACGGCGACTCCGGGGCCCATCAGGGGCAGCACGATCCGCACCAGCGACTGGAGCGAGGACGCCCCGTCCGTCCAGGCGGCCTCCTCCAGTTCCTTCGGCACCCCGTCCATGAAGTTCTTCATCAGCCAGATGGCGAACGGCAGTTGGGAGGCGGCGAAGAAGAAGATCGTGCCCTGCATGGTGTCGATCAGGTTCACCCGCACGAACAGGGCGTACACCGGCACCATGATCGCCGTGATCGGCAGGCTCGTCGCGAACAGGACCGTGAGCAGGAACGGACGGTTGAAACGCGACCGGAAGCGGGACAGCGGGTAGGCGGCGAGCGCCGCGCACACGACCGTCAGGGCCGTTCCGCCGCCGCACAGGAGCAGGCTGTTGAGCAGCGGGGTGAAGGTGATCTCCGGGGTCAGGACCGCGTCGAAGTTGTCCAGGGTGAGGCCGTCCGGGAGCTTCACCCGGAGGCCCGCGTGCGGATCGAGCGCGGAGAGGACCACCCACGCGAGCGGGAGCACGAACGCGGCGGCCAGCAGGAGAAGGCCGGCGTCGGCGGCCAGCCGGTGCGTGGTCCTGCGTTTCGTCAGAGTCCGGGGCACGCGTCAGGCCTCCGTTCGCAGCAGACGCAGATAGACCACCGAGAACAGCGACCCCACCACCAGGAGCAGCAGCGCGACCGCCGTGCCGTAGCCGATCACGCTCTTCTGGAACGCCTCCTCGTACATGAACAGCGGGAGCGTCTGGCTCTTGCCACCCGGCCCGCCCCTGGTCATCACCCAGATCAGGCCGAAGACGGACAGCGTCTGCAGGGTGATGAGCATGAGGTTGGTGCCGATGGAGCGGCGGATCATCGGCAGCGTGATGTGCCACATGCGGCGCCAGCCGCCGGCGCCGTCGACCTCCGCCGCCTCGGTGATCTCCTTGGGGATCTCGTTCAGGGCCGCCGAGTAGACCAGCATCGAGAAGGCCGTCCCGCGCCATACGTTCGCGAACGACACCGCCAGGATCGGCAGCGTGAACAGCCAGTTCTGGGACGGGAGATGGAGCCAGTCCAGGATGGCGTTCAGGGTGCCCTCGCGACGGAAGAAGGCGTAGAGGAGGAAACCGGCGACGACCTCCGGGAGTACCCAGGCGGCGATGACGATGCCGCCGGTGAGGGTCCGGACGGGTTTTGAGGAGCGTTGCATCAGCGCGGCCAGGGCGAGGCCGAGCGTGTTCTGGCCGATCAGTGCGGATACGACCGTGAAGGCGAGCGTCAGCCATACGGCGTTCAGGAACGCCTCGTCACCGAACGCCGTACGGAAGTTGTCGAAGCCGACGAACGACTCCTCGGCCTGGCCGGTGAGTTGGAGGTCGGTGAAGGCGATGTAGGCGCAGTAGGCGATGGGCCCGGCGAGGAACAGGAGCAGCAGGACGACGGCGGGGGTGACCGGGAGGGAGCGGGTGAGGGAGCGGGCGTTCCTCATCGGCAGGAGGTCATTTCTCGATCACCTGGTCGTCCGTCGCCGACTTCAGCTCCTCGTCGTACCCCTTGGCCGCCTCCTCGACCGACATGTCACCCGTCGTCACGCCCTCCATCGCCTCCTGTACGGCCGTGGAGACCTTCGGGTACGCCGGGAAGGCGGGCCGGTAGTGAGTGCTCGCGACGAGGTCCGTGAAGAACTTGGTGCCGGGTTGGGCATCGGTGTAGGCGGGGTCTTCCGCGACGTCCTTGCGCACCGCGATGCCGGAGTTGGCGATGTACCACTTCTGGGCGTTCGCCTTCGTCTGCATCGTCTTGATGAACTCGAAGGCCAGGTCGGGGTTGCCCGCCTTGGCCGGGATGGACCAGGTCCAGCCGCCGGACATGCTCACCTTGCCGGGGGCCTGGCCGTTCTGCGTGGGCATCGCGGCGAGGCCGAGTTCGTCGGACCACTCGGGCCATTCGTGGCCGCTGCCGGACAGCCAGTCCTGGGGGAGCCAGGAGCCGTCGAGGGCGATGCCGAGCTTGCCCTGCGGGAGCCACTCGCCGCGGACGCGGGTCATGACGTTGGGGTCGAGGGCGTCGGAGACGTCCGGCCCGAGCTTCTCCTTGTAGACGGTCTCGACGAAGGAGAGGGAGTCCTTGAACCCCTGGCTGCCGGCGACCCACTTCTTGGCGGACTTGTCGTAGAGCGGGTCGGTCGTGCCGCCGTTCGTGCCGTCGCTCGTGCCGTAGAGCAGCATCTCGAAGGTCTGCATGGTGGCGGCCTCGCCGACGGGTTTGCCCGTGTAGACGTTGAGGGGGATGACGCCCGGAGCCTTCTGCTTGATCGCGCGGGCGGCGTCGAGGACGTCGTCCCAGGTCCTCGGCTGCCAGTCGGCGGGCAGGCCGGCCTTCTTGAAGACGTCCTTGCTGAACCACAGCCCCCGGGTGTCCGTCCCGTCCGGGACGCCGTACGTCTTGCCGTCCTCGCCCTTGGCGGCTTCCTTCGCCGTGTCGATGAACTGATTCCAGTCCGGCCATTTGGCGAGGTAGGAGTCGAGGGGTTTGAGGTAACCGCTGGTGATGTCCGAGTTGATGAGGAAGGTGTCCTCGTAGACCAGGTCCGGGGCGGTCTTGGGGGAGCGGAGCATCTGCTGGAGCTTGGTGTAGTACTCCGAGTCCGGGGCCTTGATCGGGACGAACTCGACCTTCTTGCCGGGGTTCGCCTTCTCGAACTGCCCCTTGATGTCCGCGAGGTAGGTGTCCATCACCTTGATGGAGTTGTCCGTGGACTGCTTGAAGGAGACCTTGATGGTGTCCGGGTCACTGCCGGAGCTGCTGCCGCAGGCTGTGAGGGAGGCGGCGGTGAGGACGAGGGTGGTGGTGATCAGGGCGGCGGTGGGGCGCACGGGCATGACCTCCTGGGGCCTACGTCGTTGTGGCCTGGGGTTGTCTGCCCGGTGAACCTAAGAGGAGTGGTCTAGTCAGGTCAATGAGTGTGCGGCGGATTTGGCTACAGCAGGTGGTCGGCCTTGCCGGACTTGATGTCGCGGATGAGGGTGCGGAGGGCTTCGCGGGTGTCGGTGAGGTAGTGGTCTTCTTGGCCGGCGATGGCTATGTAGGCGTTGCCGAACGTGTCGGTGCCTATGCGGAAGCAGTTGTTGCCTTCGGCGCAGAAGGGCTCTTCCCAGGTGATCTCGGGCATTGGGGCCTCTCGGGGGTCAGAGCTGTCGGGCGATGGAGTGGATGAGGTCGCGTGAGTCCTCGGGTTTGAGTGTGTGGGTCTGCCACCAGGCCATGTGCGCCTGGTACTTGGCGAGTTGGGCCTCCGAGTGAGTGAACTCGCCGCCGTGGGCGGAGTCCAGCTGCACGGTGTCGAGCTGAGGGACTGGACCGTTGGCGTAGAGCACGGCGTGCCCGGCGCCGGGGAAGGCGCCGGCTTCGACGGGGAGCACGCGCAGTTCGACGGCGTCGCGCTCGGAGGCCTGGCAGAGGTGCTGTAGCTGCTCGCGCATGACGCGACGCCCGCCGAACTGCATCCGCAGGGCCCACTCGTGGACGTACGCCACGTACTCGACGGGGTCCTCCCGGTCCAGAACCTGCTGACGCCGCAGGCGCTGTACGACGCGGAGTTCGACCTCTGAGTCGGGCAGGGGTGGCAGCGCGGCGGCGAAGATGGCACGGGCGTATTCGCCGAGTTGCAGCAGTCCCGGCACGTGCACGGTCTGGTAGCTCCGCAGTCGGGTGGCAAACCACTCCAACTCGGCGACGTCCAGGAGCCCTTGGGGAAGGCTTCCCCGGTACTGCTGCCACCAGCCCCGCTTGCGTACGTCGGCCATGGCGACCAGTGCTTCGACGTATCGCTCGTCCGCGCATTCGTAGTTGCTGGCCAGTATCCGGATTCGCTCTGGCGAGGCGCCCCGCACGCCCGACTCCATGTTGGACACCTTCGTGCGGTCCAGCCCCAGCAGTCCGGCGGCGTACTCCGTGGTCTGCCCGGCAGCAAGGCGCATCCTGCGCAGCTCGGCGCCCAGGCGTTTCTGACGTTCCGTCGGCGCGGGCCGTGTCGGCATCGGTGCCCTTTCTCGATGGTTGGCCGGGGTCAGTCTGCACCGTGTGCGTCGCGCGGGTCCAATGTGAAGTAGGCAATGTGGAGGAGTGTGTGGCACACGTGCCACATGAAGCTCTACAGTCGGTGACGAGCCGCTTACGGTCCGACGCCGTTGGAAGCGCATCGCGCGAGCCTGCCCGCGTACTCCTTCCCTGGGAGGGGTGGGCCCGTGCCAGGGATGTCCGTAGTCAGCAAGGGAGTTGCTCATGTCTGTGTCCGTACTCGGAGCCGTCTCCACCTGTCCCGTCTTCGCCGAGGAGACGGACATCGCGCCGCCCTCACCCGACACGCTCACGTACAGCCTCACCCTGCCCGCCGGGCCGGCCAGCTCGCGGATCGCGCGGGTCGCTACGCGGGCCGTGCTGCAAGGGCATGGGCTGGAGGACATGGCGGATGCCGTCGTGCAGGTGGTGGGGGAACTCGCCGCCTGCGCTTGCCGGTTCACGCCGGGGCACGAGGTGTACTTGTCGCTGCGGTATCGGGAGGGGGCGCTGCGGGTGGCCCTCTACGACGGGCATCGGCGGCACGAGCATGCCCGGCTGGTCGCGGCGTGCGATGCCCGGAGGCGGGCGGCGTTGCGGGTGCTGGGGTGTGTGGTGCGGGCGTGTGAGGGGGAGTGGGGGTTCGGGGAGGCGCGGGAGCCCGGGGGTGGGACGCGGATGTGGGCGGTGGTGCCTTGGCGGGGGGCTCGGGGGTATGCGGGGGTGGGGTGAGAAGGGGGTACTACTCCGGCAGGTCGGCTGCGCTGGCGCGGGCTTCGGCGGCTTGGGTGGGGGCGTTGGCTCGGGTGTAGGCGTCGGCGGACTGGAGGTAGGCCGCGCGGGCCTCGGTGGGGCGGTGGGCGGCCTCGTGGGCGACAGCCAGGTTGCGGAGGGTCTGTCCGTCGCCGTACCAGTCCTCGAACTCCTGGCTCAGCTCCAAGCACCTGCCGTACGCCTCGATCGCCTCCTCCGCCCGGTTCATCTCCCTCAGGGACAGGCCGAGGTTGTTCCACGACCTTGCCTCGCTGTGGCGGTCTCCGGCGGCCTGGAACAGGTCGCGGGCGCGGGTCTGGGCGTCGATTGCCTCCTTCGTCCGGCCTGCCTCCAGTAAGGAGTTGCCGAGGTTGCCCCATGCGCGGGCTTCGCCGTGGCGGTCTCCGGTGGCCTGGTGCAGGTCGCGGGCGCGGGTGTGGGCATCGATCGCGTCCTCCGTCCGGCCCGCCACCCGCAGGGCGCTGCCGAGGTTGTTCCACGCGGTGCCCTCGCTGTGGCGGTCTCCGGTGGCCTGGTGCAGGTCGCGGGCGCAGGTGTGGGCGTCGATTGCCTCCTCCGTCCGGCCCGCCTCCTGCAGGGCATTGCCGAGGTAGTCCCACGCGTTGGCCTCGCCCTGCCGGTCCCCGGCAAGGTGGGCGGCCTCCCGCGCTGCCCCCGTGCGGCGATCAAGTCGTCGAAATACCGCCGCCAGTGCAGATACACACCCAGACACAGAGCCAGCCGCACCGCCGCGCCTGCGAACCGCTCCTCCCGTCCCCACCGCACCGCCGCGACCAGAGCCGCCCTTTCCCCGTCCAGCCACGCCAACGCCTGCCCCCGGTCCCCGAACCGCTCCGGCTCCTCCATCCCCGGCAGCCACCGCAACCGGTCATCAGCCGCATCCGCCCACCGCAGGTAGAACTCCAGCACTCGCTCCCGCGCCTCCTCCCCCTCCTCCCGCAATCCCGCATCCCCGGTCACCACACCCACCCCAAACCCCCGCACCAAGTCGTGCACCCGCCACCACACGGCGGAAGTCGTCCCGATGCCGCCCCGCACCGGCGTGACGAGATATCGGGCGGCTAGGTCCTCCAACAGGGAGAGCACGGACCGCGTGTCGAGGTCGGCAAGCACGGCGATCGCATCCGTGCCGGTCTCCGTATCCGGCGCAAGGCAGAGCAGGCGCAGCAGCCGTTTCTGGTCGGGTGGCAGCCGACGGTACGAGGTCTCCAGCACGGGACGCAGCACCAGTGAGCGTCCATACAGGTCGGTTCCCGGGCTGCCGCGGTCGAGGACGACTGTCGGGTCCCCGGCACCCCGGATGTCGGCCACCAGAGATGCAATATCCCGAGGGCGTCGCCGACGCAGTATCCCCGCCGCGATCTGCAGGGCCAGGGGCAAGTGGCCGCAAAGGGCGGTCAGTTCATGCAGTGCGTCAGGTTCGCGCGCCGGGCGGTCGTCGCGTTCGTCGGTGTCATGAAGGGCACGCGTCACCAGGGCGACAGAGTCATCCGGGGCGAGGGTCTCCAGATCGATCAGGCGTACCGAAAGGGCGTCGGGACGGTCCCGTGAGGTGATGAGCACCCGGTGGTGATCCGTGCCGGGCAGGAGCGGGAGGTACTGGGACGGGTCCGAGGCGTTGTCCAGGATCAGCAGCATCCGGCCCCGCCGCTCGGCGAGGAGCGCGCGGTACGCGTCGTACTGGCGCTCCGACGTCGGCGGCAGATCCCCGTCCCGGACGCCGAGCGCGTCGAGCAGGGCCATGACCGCCTGATCAGCCGTGACCGGGTCGTCGTCGTACCCCCGCAGGTCCACGAAGAGCGTCCCGCCCGGGAACCAACCCCGCGCACGTGCCCGGTGCGCCGCCTCCACGGCCAGTGCGGTCTTGCCGATGCCGCCCATGCCGGTGACGGCGAAGATGAGGAGCGGCCGCGCGGCCGTGTCGTCCTCGTCGGGGGAGAGGAGCGGGAGCAGGCGGTCCAGCTCCGCCGATCGGCCGGTGAAGCCCAGGGGGCGGGGCGGCAGGGTTGCGCTGGCGCGGGGGACCGGGCCGTGGGTGGTCCCTCTACCCTCGCCCGTCGGTCTTGCCGATGACGGTGCCGTAGAAGGTGCCGTCCCTGAAGTCGAGGTGGTCTCCGCCGTACGTCGCCGCGCCGTCCCCGCGCCGATGGGGCCCCTCCTCGGAGTCGGAGGAATCGCCAAATTCCTTGCGGGGATGGTGTTTGTGCAGCACGGCCACCGTCACCGAGGCCGCCTGCTTGGCGGCGAGTTCCTGTGAACCCGCGGCGTCGGCATCGCGCTTGCCGGCATCGGCGCGGTCGCTGATGCCCCGGATCACCAGGGCGTTCAACCGGCCGCTCAGGTGGGCCGCCTGGAGCGCACCGGAGCCCTCCATCTCGATCGCGCCCGCGTCGTTGTAGCTCCCGCGGATGAACCGGGCGATCTCGGACTCGGCGTCCGCCAGGACCACGTCCCCCGTCGCGATCGGCATGAAGTGTGCCCGCACGTCCGGCATGTCCCGCACGGCGGAACGGGCCGCCTGTTCCAGCGCGTGCGAGCCCGGCAGGGCCTTCGGCCGGACCAGGAAACCCTCCGGCGTCTGCTTGCCGCCGTGGATCTCGTACACCTGCGTGCCGACCACGACGTCGCCGATCCCGACATCGTCCTTCAGGCTGCCGGCGACACCGACGAAGAACACCGCCTCGGGGTGCAGCCAGTTGATGAGCTGGGTGGTGAGTGCGGCGGCCCGCTCGGCGCCCATGCCGAGCTCGGCGATGGCAACATGCCAGGAAGTGCTGGGTAGTTGGCCCCTTTCGACTCGGGTTCCGTCCGGGTGCACGAGCTCCTGCCGCTTCTCGACGTGCGCTCGGATGGCGGCGTATTCGAGGGGGAGTGCGGTCAGGACGAGAGCTGTGGGCTGAGTCTCCGGCACACTCATAACGTACCGCCGGGGGAAGGGAATCGAGTGCCGGAACAGGACGTCACCGTAGGGCAGTTGCTGCTCGCCGAGTACCAGAGCGTGAAGGACGAGCAAAAGGCGCGGATCGGGTTCCGGGACAACCTGCTCTATGTGACGCTGGCCGTTGTCGCCGCCGTGATCGCCGCCGCCGCTCAGGCCGAGCAGACGTCCATGCTGCTCGCGCTGCCGCCGGTGTGTGTCGTGCTCGGATGGACGTATCTGGTGAACGACGAGAAGATCTCGGCGATCGGGACATATGTGCGGGGTGAGTTGGGGCCTCGGCTCGCTCAGCTCGCCGGTTCGGGCACCGCCTTCGGGTGGGAGACCTTCCATCGCGGGGACGCCCGGCGCGTGTCGCGGAAGGCCGTGCAGCTCGTGGTCGATCTGCTCGCCTTCTGCTTCGTACCGCTGAGTGCGCTCGTCGTGTACTGGGCGGGGGACGACACCTCGACGGGGCTCGTCCTCGTCTCCGTCCTTGAGGCGCTCGCGGTCGCCGGGCTGGGCTGGTTCATCGTGCTGTACGCGGTGCCGTTCCGGTCGGCGGGGGACGGCAGGGGATGAGCCGGGAGCACGTCGACTTCCGGGGCGGTGACTTCAAAGGGACCGTCATCGGGAAGGTCGACTACCGCCAGTCCGCGGCGCCCGCGCCCACCGCGTTGGACTCGCTGCCTGCCAGGACCGCCGGGTTCACCGGTCGTGAGGCGGAACTGTCCCGGCTGCGGGAGGCTCTCGACCCGACCGCGCCGGGCGACGCATCGCGGACCGTGCTCGTCGCCGCCGTCTCCGGGCTCGGTGGTGTCGGGAAGACGGCGCTCGCGGTGGAGGCGGCGTACCTTGCCCGGGCGGAGGGGTGGTTTCCGGGTGGGGTGCTGTTCCTGGACCTGCACGGGTACGACGACAACCCGGTCACGGCGGACCAGGCGCTCCAGTCGCTGTTGCGGGCCCTGGGAGTCCAGTCGGAGCACATCCCCGTCACCGCCGACGAGCGCGCGGCGCTCTACCGGTCTCGCCTCGCCGAGCGGGCGAACCGGAGCGGCCCGGTGCTGATCCTGGCGGACAACGCGTCCTCGCCCGAGCAGGTACGGCCCCTCCTTCCGGGCGGCCCCGTGCACCGCGTCCTGGTCACCTCCCGTGACCGGCTGCCCCAACTCGGCGCGCGGCTCGTGCCCTTGGGCCAGTTGACCCCCGAGGACGCCGGCGAGCTGCTCGATGTCGCCCTGCGGATCGCCGAACCGCAGGACAGCCGTATCCGGGACGACGCCGCCTCGGCCGAGCGGCTCGCCGCCCTCTGCGGATACCTGCCGCTGGCCCTGCAGATCGCGGTCGCGCTGCTCGCGGAGGACCGGGGCATGCCGGTGGCGGGACTCGTGGCCGAACTCGCCGAGTCCCGGGATCGCCTCGACCACCTCGACGACGGGGAGCGCAGCGTCCGTGCCGCCTTCGACCTGTCCTACCGTCGGCTGCCGCCCGGGCCGGCCCGGCTACTGCGGCTGCTCGCCCTTGCGCCGGGGTCCGAGGCGAGCCCGGTCGTCGTCGACACGCTCGCCGTGGGCGGTACTCCTGCCGCGCGGGACCTGAAGATCCTGGCCCGGGCGCATCTCGTCGAGCGGGGCAGCCTGCCCGGGTGGTGGCGGTTGCACGACCTGGTCCGGGTGTTCGGTGCGGGGCTGGCCGCGGCCCCTGACGTGCGGGAAGAGGGGGAGAAGGCGCGAGGCCTTGTGCTGGTCTACTACTTGTGGTCCGCCGGCGCGGCCGATGAGTGGCTGCGGTGGCTGCCGGGGGATCCGGTGCCGGAGAGGTTCGAGGACCGGGCGCAGGCGCTGGCGTGGCTGGACACCGAGCGGGCGGGCTTGCTCGAGGCCGTCCAGTGGGGGCGGGAGGAGAGTTACGCGGAGGCGGCCGGCTGGCTCGGGCGATGTCTGATGATGTACCTGTACTGGCGGCGGTACTTCGAGGACCTGTTCACCGTGGCCGCCGTCGCGCAGGAGGTGGCTCACCGTGCGGGGGACCATCTCGACGAAGCCCTCGCCTGGGACTCCCTCGGGAACGCGCTGGTGGAGACGGGCCGGGCGGCTGAGGCGATCGATGCCCTGACGCGCGCCCGTGCCCTGTATCAGGCCGCCGGACACCGCAGGGGTGAGGCCGGTGTGTGGGACCACCTCGGTCTCGCCCTGTCGGAGGCGGGTCGGGTGGACGACGCGATCGATGCGTATCTCCAGGCCGATGACCTGTACCAAGCCCTCGGAGACCAGCACGGACAGGCCTTCGTGTGGGAACACTTCGGCAAGCTGGCGTCTCAGGAGGGCTGTGCGGACGTGGCGGTCGAAGCCCTGACACACGCCTGCGACCTGTACCGGGCCACCGAAGAACGACATGGCGAGGGTTCGGCATTGATCAACCTCGGCGCCGCGTTGTGCGGGGCGGGCCGGCCGGAGGAGGCCGCGGCCGCCTTCCGTGACGCTGCCGAGGCGGGCAAGGAGGCCGAGGACTGGTACATGGTCGGCCAGGCCCTGCGGAACCTTGCCTGCGCTCCCCAGGCCGCCGACGAGCCCGCGCAAGCCCATGCCCCCATGGCTCGGATCGGCAGGGCCCTCGGCCTGCTTCATGCCGCTGTGGCCTTCGACCGAGCCGATGCCCCCGACGAAGCGGCCAGGGCCCGCGGCTGGGCCGACGAGACCCTCGGTGAGCTCAGGGCTGCCGCCCCGCCCCCGCCGCAGGCACCCACCGATACACCAACTCCGGCCTGCCGACCTGCCCGTAGACCGGCGCCCGCTCCGTCCTGCCCGCCTCCACCAGATGCTCCAGATACCGCCGGGCCGTGATCCGCGAGATCCCCACGGTCTCGGCGACTCCCGCCGCCGTGAGCCCCTCCTTTGCGTCGCGCACGGCCTCGGTCACCCGCTCCAACGTCGGTGCGCTCAAGCCCTTCGGCAGGGCCGCCGGCCCTGGCGCCCGCAGTGCCGCGAGGGCCCGGTCCACCTCGTCCTGCCCGCTCGCCTCGCCGACCGCCGCGTGGAACTCGGCGTACCGCACGAGTCGATCCCGGAGGGTCGCGAAGGTGAAAGGCTTCAGTACGTACTGCACGACGCCGAGCGACACACCCTCGCGCACCACGGCCAGATCCCGTGCCGACGTCACCGCGATCACATCCGCGTGATGTCCCGCCGCCCGTAGCGACCGCGCCAGTTGCAGTCCGTGCACATCCGGCAGGTGCAGGTCGAGCAGCAGCAGATCCACCGGCGTCCGGTCCAGCGCGCGCCGCGCCTCCGCGCCCGTGTGCGCCTTGCCGACGGCGACGAACCCGGGCACCCGCCCGACGTACATCACATGCGCGTCCGCCGCCACCGGGTCGTCCTCCACGACCAGAACCCGAATCTCGGGCTCGCCCGCCGCCGTCATACGTCACCTCTCGAAACGACCGCACTGTCGGACCCGGGAGGCGCCCCACCGCCGGAGGGGCCGCCGCCTGCCGCGCCGGGGCCGCCTGCCGACGCGCTTCTGCTCACCGGGGCGGCCCCGCTTGCCGATCCGGCGCCGCCTGCCGGGACGGCCTCGCTTGTCGGGGCGGTCCCGCTTGTCGATCCGGCGCCGCCTGTCGGGACGGCTTCGCCTGTCGGGACGGTCCCGTCTGCCGATCCGGCTTCGCCTGTCGGGACGGTCCCGTCTGCCGATCCGGCTTCGCCTGTCGGGGCGGCCCCGCTCGTCGACGCGGCTCCTCCTGTCGGAGCGGCGCCTGGAGTGGTCCCTTCCCCGGAAGCGGCCCCGCACGCAGATGTGGCCTCGCCTGCCGAGGTGGCCCCGCCTACCGGAGGGATCCCGCCCCCCGGACTGGCCCCATCCTCGGAACCCGCCCCGCCCGCTGGCGTGTTCCCGACTACCGGCGTGCTCCCGTCCGCTGGCGTGCTCCCGCCCACCGGCCTGCCCCCGTCCGCTGGCGTACCCCCGCCCACGGACGCACCTCCGCCAGCCGCCGTACCCCGGTCCACCGACGCACCCCCGCCACCCGGCGCACCCCCGCCACCCGGCGCACCCCCGCCCACCGACGTACCCCCGCTCCCCAAACCCGCCCCCTCCGCCAGCGGCAACCGCACCTCGAACACCGCCCCGCCTCCGTCGGCCTCCGCCACTGACAGCGCCCCTTGGTGCCGGGTCGCGGCCTGGCGTACGAGGGCCAGGCCCAGGCCCCGGCCTCCCGGTCCGGACGGCTTCGTGGAGAAGCCGCGTTGGAACACTGTTTCGGTGAGCGTGGGGTCCACCCCGCTGCCGGTGTCGGACACCCGTAGCACCAGTTCGCCGCCCTCGGCGTACGCCGTCACCGTCACCCGTGCCCCCACGCTTCCCTGCGCCGCGTCCACCGCGTTGTCGATCAGGTTGCCCAGTATCGTCACCAGGTCCCGGGCGGGCAGGGCGTCCGGCAGCAGGCCGTCGTCCAGCCGGCTGTCCTCCGATACGACGAGCTCCACGCCCCGCTCGTTGGCCTGTGCCGTCTTGCCCAGCAGCAGTGCCGCCAGCACCGGCTCGCTCACCGCCGCGACGACCTGGTCCGTCAGCGCCTGGGCCAGCTCCAGCTCGGCGGTCGCGAAGTCCACCGCCTCCTCGGCTCGGCCCAGCTCGATCAGCGAGACCACCGTGTGCAGCCGGTTCGCAGCCTCGTGGGCCTGGGAGCGCAGGGCCTGGGTGAAGCCCCGTTCGGAGTCCAACTCGCCCATCAGGGACTGCAGTTCGGTGACGTCCCGAAGGGTCACCACCGTGCCGCGCCGCTCGCCGCCCGACACCGGGGACGTGTTCACCACCAGTACGCGTTCCGCGGTCAGATGGACCTCGTCCACCCTGGGCTCCGACGCCAGCAGCGCCCCGGTCAGCGGGGCCGGCAGGCCGAGTTCCGCGACCGACCTTCCCACCACATCGCCGGCCACCCCGAGCAGCTCCCGCCCGCCGTCGTTGATCAGCGCCACCCGGTACTGCCCGTCCAGCATCAGCAGCCCCTCACGCACCGCGTGCAACGCGGCCTGGTGATAGTCGTGCATATGGCTCAGCTCGGCCGCGTTCATGCCGTGGGTGTGCCGGCGCAGGCGCGCGTTGATGACGTACGTCCCGATCGCGCCCAGCGTCAGCGCGCCCGCCGCCACCCCGATCAGTGCCGTCAGCTGCTCCTGCACCCGCTTGCTGATCTCCTCGACCCGGATGCCCGCGCTGACCAGCCCGACGATGTGCGCCGGGTCCGTGCCGCCGTCGTAGATCGGTACGACCGCCCGGACCGACGGGCCGAGCGTGCCGGTGTACGTCTCGGTGAAGGGCTCCCCGCGCAACGCGCGCGCGGTGTGGCCGCGGAAGTGCTGGCCGATCTGGTTCTGGTCCGGGTGCGTCCAGCGGATTCCCCTGGGATTCATGATCGTGACGAAGTCGACCTCGGCGTCACGCTGGACACGCAGCGCGTACGGCTGGAGCTCGGCCGTCGGGTCCGCGGTGCGGATCGCCTCCCGCACGGACGGGGCGTCGGCGATCGACTGCGCCACCGCCTTGGCCTGACGACCGGCCGAGTCCTCGGCCTGGCCGGTGTCGCTGACGTAGGTGAACACCGCGTATCCGGCGACGAGCACCGCTATGAGCACGGCCTGCATCGCGAAGAGCTGGCCGGCCAGGCTGCGGGGTCTCGGGACGGGGATGCGCATGTCGTCAGTCTGCCTCCATGGCTGATTGTGAACTAAATGAACGGAAGGGTGACCGCCCTCACATGGCGGGAGATAGTCACCGCATCGCTGAATACGACCCCCGTCCCCCGGGGCTCGCCAGCCGATGAGCGAACCCCCCACCCCGGACGTGAGCCGCACGCCGGTGACAACCGACGAAGACGTCAAGGAGGGCAGCCGTGGCCGCCGCCAGTTCCCCCGATACGGCACCTGCCGCACCCGTCGCCAAGCGGGACCGCACGCACTACCTCTACATCGCGGTGATCATCGCGGTTGCCCTCGGTATCGCCGTGGGTCTGGCCGCGCCCGACTTCGCGGTCGAGCTGAAGCCCATCGGTACGGGCTTCGTGGCTCTGATCAAGATGATGATCTCGCCGATCATCTTCTGCACGATCGTCCTGGGCATCGGCTCGGTACGCAAGGCGACCAAGGTCGGAGCCGTAGGCGGTATCGCCCTGGTCTACTTCCTCGTGATGTCGCTGGTCGCCCTCGCCATCGGACTCGTCGTCGGCAACATCCTGGAGCCGGGCACCGGCCTCGCGCTCACCGACGCCGTCAAGGACGCCGGTCACGCCCAGGTCGACGCCGAGGCCAAGGACACCACGGAGTTCCTGCTCGGCATCATCCCGACCACGATGGTCTCCGCCTTCACCTCGGAATCGGTCCTGCAGACCCTGCTCATCGCGCTGCTCGCCGGTTTCGCGCTCCAGGCCATGGGCCCGGCCGGGGAGCCGATCCTGCGCGGCGTGCAGCACATCCAGCGGCTCGTCTTCCGCATCCTCGCCATGGTGATGTGGGCCGCGCCGATCGGTGCCTTCGGCGCCATCGCCGCCGTCACCGGTTCCGCCGGTCTGGACGCGCTGAAGAGCCTCGCGGTGCTGATGCTCGGCTTCTACGTCACCTGCTTCCTCTTCGTCTTCATCGTGCTCGGCACGCTGCTGCGGGTCATCGCCGGGCTGAACATCCTCACGTTCTTCAAGTACCTGGGCCGTGAGTTCCTGCTGATCCTGTCGACCTCCTCCTCCGAGTCGGCGCTGCCGCGACTCATCGCGAAGATGGAGCACCTGGGTGTCAGCAAGCCGGTGGTCGGCATCACCGTCCCGACCGGCTACTCCTTCAACCTCGACGGCACCATGATCTACATGACCATGGCGTCCCTGTTCATCGCCGATGCCATGGGTACGCCGATGTCGATCGGCGAGCAGATCCCGCTGCTGCTCTTCCTGCTGGTCGCCTCGAAGGGCGCGGCCGGTGTGACGGGCGCGGGTCTGGCCACCCTCGCGGGCGGCCTCCAGTCGCACAAGCCCGCCCTGGTGGACGGGATCGGCCTCATCGTCGGCATCGACCGCTTCATGAGCGAGGCCCGCGCCCTGACGAACTTCGCGGGCAACGCGGTGGCCACCGTCCTGATCGGCACGTGGACGAAGGAGATCGACCGCGAGCGCGTCGACCAGGTGCTCGCCGGTCAGATCCCGTTCGACGAGAAGACCCTCCTCGACGACCACGCCGAGGCGCCGGCGGAGGTGCCGGAGCAGGGCGGCGAGAAGGAGCTCGCCAAGGCGTAAGCGCTCCGCTGGGAGAGCCGAAAGGGGCTCGGGGGCTGAGCGCGTGGGCTGTCGGCCGCGCCCCTTGGGGGCCCACGGCCCCGCGCCTTCCGGCCCTTCAATTCTCCGGACGTCCGGCCCCGCCTGAACCGGGGCCGGGCGTCCGGCCATTGCGCTGTTCGTCCCGCGGGTCAGGTCTGCAGCGCCCCGCCCTACCGCGACCGCCTCACCGCCGTCTGCTGGGCGTACGGGACTCCGAGGCGCTGGGGCCGGTCCCGGGACGCTTGCCCTGACGTCGGCGTCAAGGCTTACGTTCGTACACATGCGAATCGGCGAGCTGGCCGCGCGGGCCGGGACCACGACGCGCACGTTGCGCTACTACGAGTCGCGGGGGCTGCTGCCCGCGCGGCGCAGCGGCAACGGGTATCGGACGTACGACGAGGACGACCTGAAGCTGCTGCGGCAGATCAGGACGTTGCAGGACTTCGGGTTCGACCTGGAGGAGACCCGGCCCTTCGTGGACTGTCTGCGGGCCGGGCACCCGGAGGGCGACACCTGTCCCGCCTCGCTCGCGGTCTACCGGCGCAAGCTGGACGAGCTCGACGCGCTGATCGGCGAGCTGCAGGCCGTACGGGCCAAGATCGGGCTGCGGCTGGCGATGGCCGAGGGGGAACCACCGTTGTGCGAACTGGGAGGGCAGGAGCTGTGATCAAGGCGGCGGGCGTGACCGAGGTGACGGACACGGACTTCGAGACGGAGGTGATCGGAGCGGAGCTGCCGGTGCTGGTGGAGTTCACCGCCGACTGGTGCCCGCCGTGCCGGCAGATGGGACCGGTGCTCAAGGCCCTGGCGGCGGAGGAGGGGGAGCGGCTGAAGGTGGTGCAGCTGGACGTCGACACCAACCCGCTGACCACGAACGCCTACAAGGTGCTGTCGATGCCGACCTTCATGGTCTTCCGGGGTGGTGAGCCCGTGAAGTCGATGGTGGGGGCGCGGCCCAAGCGGCGGCTGCTGGAGGAGCTGTCCGACGTGCTCTGATCCCCCGGCCGATCCCCGGCCGATCTCTCCGGAACCGGAATACGAAAAAATCCCTCGAGCAATTGCGCTCGGGGGATTTCTTTGCGTATATTCAATGGTTCGCGACTTCAAGATGATTGGGCCGCGAAGAAGTTCAGTGAGCACAGTATATCCGGGCGGGAGCGGAATTGTCAAACACCGAATTTCAAGACGGTGAATTGCGTCGCGAACAGGAATTCATCGACGGCTTGTACGTACGCGTGGACGCGCTGCGCGGTGACACCGAGACCTCCGTCACGGACGCGCTCGCCCAGGGCAACACGCCCATGCAGGCCCGGCTGGAGCGGGACATCCTCGTCTCCGAGCGCTCGGGACTGCTCGCCGCGCTGAACGCCGTGGACGGTTCGCTGTGCTTCGGCCGGATCGACCTCGCCTCCGGTGTCAGCCACCACATCGGCCGGATCGGTCTGCGCACCGAAGACGCCGAGCGCACGCCGATCCTGATCGACTGGCGCGCCGATGTCGCCCGCCCCTTCTACCTGGCCACCGGCCACACCCCGATGGGGCTCAGGCGCAGGCGGCACATCACCACCAGCGGCCGTACGGTCACCGCCCTGCACGACGAGATCCTCGACCTCGGGGACCAGGAGCGGACCGGCCACGAGGACCCGACCGGTGACGCCGTGCTGCTCTCCGCGTTGAACTCCGCGCGCACGGGCCGGATGAGCGACATCGTGCAGACCATCCAGGCCGCGCAGGACGAGATCATCCGCGCGCCGCACCGCGGGGTGCTGGTGGTGGAGGGCGGTCCGGGCACCGGCAAGACAGCGGTCGCCCTGCACCGCGCCGCGTACCTCCTCTACGAACACCGCGAACTGCTCGCCAGGCGCGCCGTCCTGATCGTCGGCCCCAACCCCGCCTTCCTCGGCTACATCGGCGAGGTCCTGCCCTCGCTGGGCGAGACGGGTGTGCTGCTGGCCACGGTCGGTGAGCTGTTCCCCGGTGTGCGGGCGACGGCGACCGACACGCGCGCGGCGGCCGCGGTGAAGGGGCGGGCCGACATGGCGGAGGTGCTCGCCGAAGTCGTACGCGACTGGCAGGCGCTGCCCGATCCGGTGATCGCGATCGAGCACGACCGCGAGATACTGATGCTCGACGACGACCTCGTGCGGGTCGCCCGCGAGCGCACCCGGGCCGCGAAGCTCCAGCACAACGCGGCGCGGGAGCATTTCGAGGGGCACATCCTCAACACGCTCACCGAGCTGTACGCCGAGCGGGTCGGCACCGACCCGTACGACGGCAGCAGCGTCCTCGACCCGAGCGACGTCACCCAGATCCGTGACGAGATCGCCGAGAACCCCGAAGTGTGGGCGGCCATCGACCAGTTGTGGCCGCGGCTGACCCCGCAGCGCCTGGTCGCCGACTTCCTCGCCGACCCCGTCGGCTATCTGCCCGACGAGGACGCCGCCGCCATCCGCCGGCCCGTGACGCGGCAGTGGACCGTGTCGGACGTACCGCTGCTGGACGAGGCCGCCGAACTGCTCGGCGAGGACGACCGGCTGGCGCGGGCGCGTGCGGAGCGCGAGCGGGAGACCCAGGTCGCGTACGCGCAGGGCGTGCTGGACGTGTCGTACGCCTCACGCACCTATGAGTTCGACGACAAGGAGGACGATGCCAGCGAGATCCTCTCCGCGCACGACATCATCGACGCCGAGCGCTTCGCCGAACGCCATGAGGAGGACGACCACCGCAGCGCGGCCGAGCGGGCGGCGGCCGACCGGACCTGGGCGTTCGGGCACATCATCGTCGACGAGGCGCAGGAGCTGTCGCCGATGGCCTGGCGGCTGCTCATGCGACGCAGCCCGACCCGCTCGATGACGCTGGTGGGCGACCCGGCCCAGACGGCGGAGGCGGCCGGTGTCGGTTCCTGGGCGGGCATCCTGGAGCCGTATGTCGAGGACCGCTGGGAGCACACCCGGCTCGGCGTCAACTACCGCACGCCGGTCGAGATCATGGAGCTGGCGGCGGCGGTCGTCAGGGCGGAGAACCCGGACTTCGAACCGCCGAGTTCCGTACGGTCCACAGGTGTACGTCCCTGGGTGCGCGCCACCGACGACCTGCCCGGCGCGGTCGCCAAGGCGGTCGAGGAGCTGACCCCTGACGAGGGCCGACTCGCCGTCATCGCACCGCGCCACCTGCACGGCAAGCTGGCCGCGCGGCTGGACGGCGTCACGGCGGGCGCCGAACCCGACCTCACCCGGACCGTCGTACTCCTCGACCCCCGCCAGTCGAAGGGCCTGGAGTTCGACTCGGTGCTGGTGGTGGAGCCGGGGTTGTACGGCACGAGCGACCTGTACGTGGCGCTGACGCGGGCGACGCAAAGGTTGGGAGTGCTGCACACGGGGCGGTTGCCGAGGGCGCTGGCCACCGACTGAAACCGGCAAACGCCGGACGGGCTGGAATCAGCCCGTCCGGCGTTTGCGGAGCGGGGCGAACACTAGGCGGGACGGAGCCACACCGTCGCCAGTGGTGGCAACGTCAGCGTGACGCTGGCCGGGCGGCCATGCCACGGCTGGGCCTCCGGCTTGATCGCGTCGGGGTTCGTGACATCGCCGCCGCCGTACTTCGCCGCATCGGTGTTCAGCGTCTCGTGCCAGGCCGGGATGTCGTCCGGCACACCGAGGCGGTAGTCGTGCCGGACGACCGGCGACAGATGGGACACCGCCAGCAGCGGAGCGCCGTCGGCGTCGTAGCGCAGGAACGCGAAGACGTTGTCGTCGGCGGCGTCGCCCACGACCCACTGGAAGCCGGACGGATCGGTGTCGCGCTGCCACAGGGCCGGCGTATGGCGGTAGACCGTGTTCAGGTCGCGGACCAGGTCCCGCACCCCCCGGTGGTCGGACTCCGCCCCGTACCCCGGATCCAGCAGCCACCAGTCCGGCCCGTGCGCCTCCGACCACTCCGCGCCCTGCGCGAACTCCTGCCCCATGAAGAGCAGTTGCTTGCCGGGATGGGCCCACATATAGCCCAGGTACGCCCGGTGATTGGCGCGCTGCTGCCACCAGTCGCCCGGCATCTTCGACACCAGCGAGCGCTTGCCGTGCACCACCTCGTCATGCGAGATCGGCAGCACGTAGTTCTCGCTGTACGCGTACACCATCGAGAACGTCATCTCGTTGTGGTGGTACTTGCGGTGCACCGGCTCCTTGGCCATGTACTCCAGCGAGTCGTGCATCCAGCCCATGTTCCACTTCAGCCCGAAGCCCAGCCCCCCGAAGCCCCCCGGACCCGCCACATGCGTCGGGCGCGTCACGCCGTCCCAGGCCGTGGACTCCTCCGCGATCGTCACGACCCCCGGCACCCTCCGGTACACGGTGGCGTTCATCTCCTGGAGGAACGCCACAGCGTCCAGGTTCTCCCGCCCGCCGTGCTCGTTCGGCACCCACTGCCCCGGCTCACGCGAGTAGTCCAGGTACAGCATGGACGCCACCGCGTCCACCCGCAGCCCGTCGATATGGAACTCCTCGCACCAGTACGTCGCGTTGGCCACAAGGAAGTTGCGCACCTCGCGCCGGCCGAAGTCGAACTCCAGCGTGCCCCAGTCGGGGTGCGCGGACCGCAGCGGATCCTCGTGCTCGTACAGCGGACGGCCGTCGAACTCGGCCAGCGCCCAGTCGTCGCGCGGGAAGTGCGCCGGCACCCAGTCCATCAGCACGCCGATCCCGGCCTGGTGCAGGGCGTCGACCAGGTACTTGAAGTCGTCCGGCGTACCGAGCCGGGCCGTGGGCGCGTAGAAACCGGTGACCTGGTAGCCCCACGAGCCACCGAAGGGGTGCTCGGCGACCGGCATCAGCTCGACATGGGTGAAGCCCAGGTCCTTGACGTACGCGGGGAGCTGCTCGGCCAGTTGGCGGTACGTCAGCCCGGGGCGCCAGGACGCCAGATGGACCTCGTAGACCGAGAACGGCGCCTCATGGGTCGGCACCGACGCGCGCCGCTCCAGCCACTGCGCGTCGCCCCACTCGTGTTGCGAGGCGTACACGACGGACGACGTGTTGGGCGGGGCCTCGGTCCGACGGGCCAGCGGATCCGCGCGCAACGTCTTCGAACCGTCCGGCCGCGTGATCTCGAACTTGTACAGCTCGCCCTCGCCGATGTCGGGCACGAACAGCTCCCAGACGCCGGTGCCGCCGAGTGAGCGCATCGGATACCCGGTGCCGTCCCAGAAGTTGAAGGTGCCGGCCAGCGACACACCCCGCGCGTTCGGCGCCCACACCGTGAACCGGGTGCCGGTCACGCCCTGGTGCGTCATCGGCTCGGCGCCGAGCGCCTTCCACAGCTCCTCGTGCCGTCCCTCGCCGATCAGATGCAGATCGAGCTCGCCCAGCGCGGGCAGGAAGCGGTACGCGTCCTCGGTCTCCTGGACCGTCCCCTCGTACGCCACGAGCAGCCGGTATCCCGCCGGCACCTCCCGCAGCGGCAGCAGTCCCGAGAAGAACCCGTCACCGTCGTCGTGCAGTTCGGCCCGCAGGCTCCCCGCGACGACGGTCACCGACAGGGCGTACGGCCGGAAGGCCCGGAAGGCGACACCGCCGGGGACCGGATGCGCGCCGAGGACGGAGTGCGGGTCGTGGTGGGTGCCATTCAGGAACCGGTCCCGGTCGCCGGCGTCCAGGGCCGGGGAGACGGCGACCTCCACGGGCTCGACCGGCTTCGGGACTGCCTTCTGCGCCGGGATCTTCTTCTGTGCCGCCTTCTGCGCGGGAATCTTCTTGGCGGCGGCCTTCTTGGTCGCGGTGCTCTTCGACGCCGTGCCCTTGGAAGCCGTGCCCTTGGCAGCAGCGCTCTTCGACGCCGTGGCCTTCGACGCCGCGGTCTTCGCGGTGGCCTTCTTCGTCACGGCTTTCTTCGCGACGGTCTTCTTCGCGGCGGCCTTCTTCGCCGGAGCCTTCTTGGCGGCCGCCTTTTTCTCGGCCGTCTTCTTCTGCCCGGCGGCTTTCGCCGTCGCCTTCTTCGCCGTCCCCTTCTTCACGGCCTCCGCGGCCTCCGCGGCCTTGGTCGTCGCCTTCTTGGCGACGCTCGTCTTCTCGGCCGACTGCTGGGCCGTGTTCTCGGGTTCCGAACCGCTGGAGGGAGTGGTGCGGGGCGTCACGGGCGGGGCCTCCTAGGCGAAGGTGGAGAGGGCGGAGTGGAGGAAGTGGGCGTGCCGGCGTCCGCGGCCAGGCGGTGTATGGCGGACATCGGTACCGGGAGCCAGTCGGGGCGGTGCCGGGCCTCGTAGACGACCTCGTAGATCGCCTTGTCGGTCTCGTACGCACGCAACAGCACCGGATCGGTCCGCGGATCGGCTCCGCTGACCTGCGCGTACCCGGTGCAGTACGCGGCCCGGCAGGCCTCGGCCCAGCCCGGCACCGGCAGTTCGGCGGAGTGGGCGGCGTAGTCGAAGGAGCGCAGCATCCCGGCGACGTCCCGCACCGGCGGCTGTGGCATCCGCCGCTCGGCCAGCGCCTTCGACGGCTCGCCCTCGAAGTCGATCAGCCACCACTGCCCGGCGGGCGAGCGCAGGCACTGCCCGAGGTGCAGGTCGCCGTGGATGCGCTGGGCGGTCCAGGTGCAGCCCTCGGCGGCGAGTTCGGCCAGCGCCTCGAAGGCGGAGCGCAGACCGGGCGCGTACGGCCGCAGCGCGGGCACCGCCTGGGCGGCCGCGTCGAGCCGCTCGACCATGCCGTCGACCAGCTGCTGCACCTGTGTATGGCCCAGGCTCACGGTAGGCAGCGTACGCGCCAGCGCCGTGTGCACCTCGGCGGTCGCGCGCCCGAGCGCCCGTGCCTCGGCGGCGAAGTCCTCGCCCTTGGCCAGCTCGCGCAGCGCCAGCTCCCAGCCGTCCGCCGCGCCCTGCACGAAGGGCTGGAGCACGCCGAGGACATACGACTCACCGGCCAGCTCGGCCCCGAACCACGCCGTCGGCGCGGGCACCCGGTCGCAGCCCTCGCCGGCCAGCGCGAGCGGGAGCTCCAGGTCGGGATTGACGCCGGGCACGACCCGGCGCAACAGCTTCAGGATGAACGTATCGCCGTAGACGACCGACGAGTTCGACTGCTCGGAGGTGACCAGGCGCGGCACCAGAGCGGACCGGATCTCCTGGCTCCGGTCCCGTTCGAAGCGCAGCACGCCGATGCCGGCCTCGGTGCGCAGGGCCTCGAGGAGCAGGTCGGCGGGGCGGGGATCGTAGAGGGCGTCGTACACCGTGCGTCCGGTGAGCGGGCCCTCGGCCACGTGTCCGATCAGCGCGGGCGCCAGCCGGGGCGGCAGCGCCTCGCGCTCGCCTATGACGAGCTGGTAGCAGTCGGCGGGCTGCTCGGGCGCGCCCGGCACGGGGGCGACGGGCTGATGGGCGCGCACCAGCAGGTGGTACAGGCCCAGCTTGCCGCCGGGCGGCAGCAGCTCGGTGGCCGCGACCAGCGTGAACCCGGTGACCGGACGCCCCTTGCCCGCGAACCAGCGCTGCCGTGGCAGCCACTCCCGCAGCAGTGGATCCAGTGACCCAAGGAGGCCGGGCGGGGCGGTGACGGTACGGGTGACGGCTTCCGACATGGCGTCGCGTCCTTTCCCCGGGGGGTCGGGGTGTTACTTCTGCGTGCCCCCGGCGGGGCGGTGGAAACCGCCCCGCCGGGCTCTCAGGCGGCGTCTTTGCGCAGCCGGAACCAGTAGAAGCCGTGGCCCCCGAGGGTCAGCAAGTACGGGAGCTCACCGATGGCCGGGAATCGCACCCCACCGAACAGTTCGACGGGATGTCGGCCGTTGAACCTGCTCAGATCGAGTTCCGTCGGCTGCGCGAACCGCGAGAAGTTGTTCACGCACAGGACGAGATCGTCCTCGTATTCGCGCAGAAACGCGATCACGGCCGGATTCGACGACTGAAGTTCGGTGTACGAGCCGAGTCCGAACGCCAGGTTCTGTTTGCGGATCTCGATCATTCGGCGGGTCCAGTGCAGAAGCGAGGACGGCGAGGACATCGACGCCTCGACATTCGTCACCTGGTAACCGTAGACCGGATCCATGATGGTCGGCAGATACAGCCGCCCCGGATCACTCGACGAGAATCCCGCGTTGCGGTCCGGGGTCCACTGCATCGGGGTGCGTACGGCGTCCCGGTCGCCGAGCCAGATGTTGTCGCCCATGCCGATCTCGTCGCCGTAGTAGAGAATCGGCGAGCCGGGGAGCGACAGCAGCAGGGCGGTGAACAGTTCGATCTGGTTGCGGTCGTTGTCCAGCAGGGGTGCCAGTCGGCGCCGGATACCGATGTTGGCGCGCATGCGGGGGTCCTTGGCGTATTCCGCCCACATGTAGTCGCGTTCCTCGTCGGTGACCATCTCCAGGGTCAGCTCGTCGTGGTTGCGCAGGAAGATGCCCCACTGGCAGCCGGAGGGAATGGCCGGGGTCTTGGCGAGGATTTCCGAGACCGGGTACCTGGATTCCCTGCGCACCGCCATGAAGATGCGCGGCATGACGGGGAAGTGGAAGGCCATGTGGCACTCGTCGCCACCGCTGGAGTAGTCGCCGAAGTAGTCGACCACGTCCTCCGGCCACTGGTTGGCCTCCGCCAGCAGCACCGTGTCCGGGTACTGGGCGTCGATCTCCTTCCGCACCCGCCTGAGGAACTCGTGCGTCGCGGGAAGGTTCTCGCAGTTCGTGCCTTCCTCGGCATACAGATACGGCACCGCGTCCAGCCGGAAGCCGTCGATTCCCAGGTCCAGCCAGAACTTCAGCGCCGAGAGGATCTCCTCCTGCACGGTCGGGTTCTCGTAGTTGAGATCCGGCTGGTGGGAGAAGAACCGGTGGAAGAAGTACTGCTTGCGGACCGGGTCGAAGGTCCAGTTGGAGGCCTCGGTGTCGACGAAGATGATCCGGGCGTCGGCGTATGCCTTGTCGTCGTCGGCCCAGACGTAGTAGTCGCCGTAGGGGCCGTCGGGGTCCTTTCTGGACTCCTGGAACCACGGGTGCTGGTCGCTGGTGTGGTTCATGACGAAGTCGATGATGACCCGCATGCCACGCTGGTGGGCGGAGTCCACGAAGTCCACGAAGTCGGCGAGGTCCCCGAATTCGGGCAGTACGGAGGTGTAGTCGGAGACGTCGTAGCCGCCGTCGCGCAGCGGTGACTTGAAGAAGGGCGGCAGCCACAGGCAGTCGACGCCGAGCCATTGCAGGTAGTCGAGTTTGGCGGTCAGGCCTTTGAGGTCGCCGACGCCGTCGCCGTTGCTGTCCTGGAAGGAGCGGACCAGGACCTCGTAGAAGACGGCGCGTTTGAACCAGTCGGGATCACGATCCTTGGCAGGAGTGTCCTCGAAGGTGTCCTGAACGGGCTCGTTGACGATCATTTTGTGGGTGACCCTCCGATCTGCGGGGTGGACGGTCGCAGAACACGGCTGTGCCTTTCCGGGGGATAACCCCCGGACCCCCAGCCGACGACGAGCACATGCGCGCCGCCAGGCAGGAGGCGCACATAGTTGGCCCTGCCCCAGTGATAGGTCTCGCCGGTGAGCTCGTCGCGCACCGGCACCGACTCGTGCCATTCCAGGCCGAGTTGCGGCATGTCCAACGAGACCGTGGCCTCCTGGGTGTGGTGAGGGTCGAGGTTGGCGACCACCAGAACCGTGTTCGAACCCCGCCGCTTCGAGTACGCGATCACCGCTTCCTGGTCCACGTGGTGGAAGTGGAGGTCGCGCAGTTGCCGCAGGGCCGGATTCTCGCGGCGGACGGCGTTGAGGCGGGTGAGCAGGGGGGTGATGGTGCGTCCCTCGCGTTCGGCGCTCTCCCAGTCGCGGGGGCGGATCTGGTACTTCTCCGAGTCGAGGTATTCCTCGCTGCCCTGGCGCAGGGGCGTGTTCTCGCACAGTTCGTAGCCGCTGTAGATGCCCCAGGCCGGGGACAGGGTCGCGGCGAGCACGGCGCGGACCTCGAAGGCGGGGCGGCCGCCGGTCTGCAGGTAGGCGTGCAGGATGTCGGGGGTGTTGGC
>NZ_JBVKCZ010000027.1:0-123593 GCF_055634335.1 Streptomyces sp. NPDC111802
CGTGCCACCGCCTGGTTCGCCGGACAGGGCATCAAGATCGAACGGGTCCTCACCGACAACGCCTGGGCCTACACCAAGAACACCTGGCGCCAGACTTGCCGCGACCTGGGCATCAGCCCCCGCTGGACCCGGCCCTGGCGGCCCCAGACCAACGGCAAGGTCGAACGCTTCCACCGCACCCTGCTCGACGAATGGGCCTACCACCAGCCCTACACCTCAGACGCCGAACGACAGGCCACATTCCCTGACTGGCTGGACTGGTACAACTACCACCGACCCCACACCGGCATCAGCGGCCACACCCCAGCCAGCCGCGTCACCAACCTGCCCGGACAACACACCTAGGCCGGGTGGGCGGGCTGCGGCGGCGTAGTGGGCCGCCGTTGGTCCGGGATCTCCGTGGAGATCTCCGCCGCCAGCCGCTCCGCCATCCGCGCCCGGTGCTCCCGGGCCGCCGAACACAGTGCCCGCACGGCCTCGTTGAAGCGCACCTGTGACGTCGGCTCGTCCGGCCCCAGCAGGTGGCGCTTCAACTCCGCCCGCGCCTCGGCCAGTTCGTCCTTCTCGGGGTGCCGTACCGCGTCCAGCAGGTCCGGCACCCCGGCCGCGTCCGGCGACAGCACGGTCGCCGCGCGCACGGTCGGGAAGGCCTTGCGGAACACGTCCTCGGCGAGGCCGCTGGTGTTCGCCACGGCGTACGGCTTCCCGCTCGCCAGGAAGTCGCTGATCACGCTGGACACATCGCTGATCAGCAGGTCCGCCCGGTCGAAGCAGGCGTACAGCGCGGGCCGCACGTCCGTGACGACCTGGTGCTCCCCCTCGGGCAGCGAGGCCCAGTACGCCTCCTCCCAGGCCGCCGTGGCCGCCGCCACCGCCTCCGCCCGCCCCGGCTCCGGCGCCGACTGGAGCATCATCCGCTCGACCTGATCGGCGCCCGCCCGCACATCGGTCGTGGTGAGGCGGTCCAACTCCTGTGTAAGCAGCGCTAGTTCACCCGTGTCCTGCGGCCGCTCGCCCGTCCGCTCCCGGTTCGCCGCCCGGATCAGCTCACGGATGCGCAGATCGGCCGCCCCGGCCCGCGGATCCACCGACCCCGTCAGCGGATGCGGCTTGTACAGCAGCCGCACGCCCGGGTCCGCGAGCAGCGCCCGTACGAGGTTCTCGCCGGCCTCGATCACCGAGGTGTTGCCCGGGTTGCCGTCCCAGCCCTCCCAGGTCGGCGCGTACAGGACCGTCGTACACGCACCCGTCGGCGCACCCTCGTACGGCCTCACGGCGTCCAGCTGCGGGCGGCCGATCTCCACCACGTCCTTGTCCTCGACGCCGACCTCGGCCAGCGCGTACCGCTCCCGCGCCGCCGGACCGGCCACCCACACCTCGTCGTAGGCCTTCGCGTACGGGTTGCAGGACGACAGCTTGTCGCTCTCCCCGTGGTTGACGAAGGTGTGCTTGAGCGTGGGGATGCGCAGGACCTGGGAGGTCTTGCCGGAGTTCGAGGGGTGGATGAGGACCTGGAGCGAGGACTCCTCCAGACGCATCAGCGTGGAGACCTTCGGCAGACACAGGATCGGCACGTCGGTCGGGCCGATCTTCGGCACCATGAACCGCTCCCGCAGCACGATCAGCGGACGCCCGTCCACGTTCGCGAGGGGCTCCAGCCACATGTTCGCCTGGTACGCCGAGGACGCGCCGCCGGAGAAGTACAGGCCGACCGTCGGCCGGTACTCCGCGAGCCAGGCGTCGAGCCAGTCCAGCGTCTCCCGCTCGCCCGCCGGGCGTCGGCTCGGCAGCAGCCGTACGGCAAGGTCGTACAGGCCCAGCAGCGCGAGGCCCAGGGACAGCGCGACGCCGAGGGCCGCGCAGCGCGGGTCGTCGGTGGCCGCCGTGGTCAGCAGGCCCGCGGTGGCCGGGAGGCCGAAGACCGGCAGACGGTCGCCGGGGCGGCGCAGCAGGAGCGGCGGGGCGGGGGACAGGCGCAGGGCGGAGGCGTCGATGTTGCGGGTGACCACCGGCAGGGTGCGGGTTCGCCGGACCAGCACCGAGAGCGCCTGGATCGCGCAGTGCAGGGCGTAGAACGCCAGCAGGCCCGCGACCGGCGGGGTGTACAGCGCCTCGCGGTGTTGCTCGCCCAGCCTCAGCAGGGCCACGACCAGCAGCAGGTCCCGCAGCACGTGCCGCACGGTGATGTCCGCGTGCGACTTGGCGAACACCGACAGCACACCGCGGTGCCAGCGGTACAGCATGCCCTCGACGGCCAGGGACACGACCGTCGCGGCGAGCAGCAGCGGGACGTGCGGGCGCAGCGCCGCCGCGGCCTGGGCGCAGAAGGCCGCGGCCAGGAGAGCCGTGACGAGCGCTCTCGCCGGGATGCGGGACAGAGGTGTGGGCAACTGCGGTCACTCCAAGGTCGTGGCGGGACGTCGTGCGCCCGGGTTAACGCACGGCGGCCTGTAGACGACACGCACGTGTCCTGCGGGTCCTGAGTGGCGCGGAGTGCTCAGGCGCCGGCTGTCCGGACGCTGGACCGGTGCGCGCCGCACGATCCGCTTCGCGTAGATTTCGGGTCAGGGAAACGGGACCGGCGACCGGCATCCGAGCGAGGGAAAAGAGCACAGGTGGCAGGGGCAAGGCAGGGTGTGTGCGAGGCCCGCAGGGTCGTCGTCAAGGTGGGCTCCTCGTCGCTGACCACCGCGTCCGGCGGTCTGGACGCCGACCGGGTCGACGCGCTCGTCGACGTCCTCGCCAAGAGCCGCAGCGGCGGGGAGCGGGAGGTCGTCCTGGTCTCCTCCGGCGCCATCGCGGCCGGACTCGCCCCGCTGGGCCTGCGCCGCCGCCCCAAGGACCTGGCCCGCCAGCAGGCCGCGGCCAGTGTCGGCCAGGGCCTTCTCGTCGCCCGCTACACCGCCTCCTTCGCCCGCTACGGCGTCCGTGTCGGCCAGGTGCTGCTGACCAGCGACGACATGAGCCGCCGCGTCCACCACCGCAACGCCTCGCGCACCCTCGACAAGCTCCTCGCGATGGGCGCGTTCCCGATCGTCAACGAGAACGACACGGTCGCCACGGACGAGATCCGCTTCGGCGACAACGACCGGCTCGCCGCCCTGGTCGCCCATCTGGTGCGGGCGGACCTGCTGGTGCTGCTGTCCGATGTGGACGGCGTGTACGACGGCGACCCCAGCAAGCCGGGGACCTCGCGGATAGCTCAGGTGCGGGGGCCGGAGGATCTCGCGCACGTCGAGATCGGCAGCGCGGGCAAGGCCGGCGTCGGCACCGGCGGCATGGTCACCAAGGTCGAGGCGGCCCGGATCGCGGCCGCGGCCGGTATCCCGGTCGTCCTGACCAGCGCGGTCCACGTCGCGGAGGCGCTGTCCGGCGGTGACACCGGCACCTACTTCCACGCCACCGGCAAGCGCTCCGCCGACCGTCTGCTGTGGCTCCAGCACGCGTCCACGCCCCAGGGGTCGCTCACCCTTGACGACGGCGCGGTACGGGCGGTCGTGGAGCGCCGCAAGTCCCTGCTACCGGCCGGGATCGCCGCCGTCGAGGGCGAGTTCAGCGCGGGTGACCCGGTCGAACTGCGCGACAGCGCGGGGCGCGCGGTCGCACGCGGGCTCGTCAACTTCGACGCCAAGGAGATGCCGCAGCTGCTCGGGCGCTCGACGCGGGAACTGGCGCGGGAGCTGGGGGCGGAGTACGAGCGGGAGGTCGTGCACCGGGACGACCTGGTGATCCTGGAGCCCTGACGGACGGGCGGGGCCGAAAACAGGGGGAACGCCCCGTTTCAAACTTCGCCCTGAGGTGGACGTTCCGCAAAATCGCCCCGCGAGCCCTTGCGGCCTGCTCAACTTTGTCTGAGGGACAGATTCCGTACGACCATCGAGGTCGGTCACTGCGTGAAGGAGGCCGTCGTGAGACGAGTGCGCCCTGGGACGGCGTCCCGCAGTGCCGGTGGGGCCTCGTCCCGTGCGGCCGGTGAGGAGCGCGCCTTGACGAGTGTGGCGGCCGGCGACCGCTACGAGCAGCCCAAGGACCTGCCCCGCCTGTGGCATGTCACCCTCAGCGTCTCCGGCCAGGAGGCCCCGCTGCAGGAGGTGCGGCGCGCCCTCGAACAGCTCGCCCACGACCACCCCTTTCTGCTGACCAGCCGGTATGCGGGCGACCACGCCGAGATCCGCTACTGGGAGGAGGCCCGCGATCTGCACGACGCGGCGGCCGTCGCCCTGCGGCTGTGGGGCGAGCACCGGCAGAGCGCGGGACTGCCGCCCTGGGAGATCGTCGGCCTGGAGGTCATCGACCGCGAGACCTACCACCAGCGCGTCGCCGAGGGCTACGGACCGCCACCGGCGACTCCGGTGGGTGTCCATCCTTATTGAGCGGCCCTGGGCGGCTTGTCTCGCGGTTCGGAATGCGCGATGGACCGGCCGGGCAACCGCACTACCCTTCATTCCATGACCACGCTCTCGCCGTACGACTCCATGTCCCCGGTCAACCGGGCCGCCTACCGCGCCAAGGCCGCCGCCGCCGACCTCGCCCCGCTGCCGCGGGCCGAGAAGGACGACGCGCTGCTCGCCATCGCGGACGCGCTGGAGGTCCGTACGAGCGAGATCGTCGAGGCCAACGCCAAGGACATCGCCAAGGCCCGCGAGGCCGGCACCAGCGAGGCGATCATCGACCGGCTGACGCTGACGCCGGAGCGCGTGCGGGCCATCGCCTCCGACGTACGGGACGTCGTCGCGCTGCCCGACCCGGTCGGCGAGGTCGTGCGCGGCTCCACCCTCCCCAACGGCATCGACCTGCGCCAGGTCCGCGTCCCGCTGGGCGTCGTCGGGATCATCTACGAGGCCCGTCCGAACGTCACCGTGGACGCCGCCGCCCTCTGCCTGAAGTCCGGCAACGCGGTGCTGCTGCGCGGCTCGGCGTCGGCGTACGAGTCGAACAGCGCGCTGGTCCGGGTGATCAGGGACGCCGTGGGCGGGGCGGGGCTGCCGGCCGACGCCGTGCAGCTGGTGCCCGGCGAGAGCCGGGAGAGCGTGCGCGAGCTGATGCGGGCCCGCGGGCTCGTCGACGTGCTGATCCCGCGCGGCGGTGCCTCGCTGATCCAGACGGTCGTCACGGAGTCCATCGTCCCGGTGATCGAGACCGGCACCGGCAACTGCCATGTCTACGTCGACGCCCACGCCGACCTCGACATGGCGATCGAGATCCTGATCAACTCCAAGGCCCATCGCGTCAGCGTCTGCAACGCCGCCGAGACCCTCCTGGTCCACCAGGACATCGCCCCCGAGTTCCTGCCGCGGGCCCTGGACGCCCTCGCGGAGGCCGGGGTGACCGTGCACGCCGACGAGCGGGTGATGGCGTACGCCAAGGACTCCAAGGCGACCGTCGTCGAGGCCACGGCCGAGGACTGGGAGACCGAGTACCTGTCGTACGACATCGCCGCCGCGGTCGTGGACTCGCTGGACAAGGCCGTCGAGCACATCCGGCTGTGGACCTCCGGGCACACCGAGGCCATCGTCACCACCTCGCAGCCGGCGGCCCGCCGCTTCACCCAGTTGGTCGACTCCACGACGGTCGCGGTGAACGCCTCCACCCGCTTCACCGACGGCGGCCAGTTCGGCTTCGGCGCGGAGATCGGCATCTCCACGCAGAAGCTGCACGCCCGCGGCCCGATGGGGCTGCCGGAGCTGACCAGCACGAAGTACATCGTCACCGGGGACGGGCACGTACGGCGCTGAGCCGTACGGCGCATTGAAGGACGCCCCGGCGCGGGGCGCGCGGCCAGGGCATATGCGTCCGACACGCGCCCCCGGCCCGCTTCCGTGCCGCACGAGAGGCGTCTCACCAGGCGGATGAATTTCCATACCGTCTGCCCAAATTGACCCCCCAGGACTACTCTGGATCCCGTGCCGGAGGACGTGGGGGGCACGCCGTTCCCTGACGGCTGGGAGCCCGACGACGACCACGACCGCGGGGTGTCGGACGAAGAGTTCGCCTCCGTGGTCTTCGACGAGGCCTTCGTACAGGCGGCCGTGGTGCACGAGCCGACCGCCGTCGAGCGCCTCCTGGCCGCCGCCCAGGCCAGAGCCGAGGCCTCCGAAGCGGAAGCGCGCCGCGCCCACGGCCGGGGCGAGCGGTACGACGAGGGGTACGGCCCCGACGGCCGCCCCGCTTTCGGCCATGATCCCGAGCTGGACGATCTGGACGACACGGACATCCTCGAAGGCCACTACGGCGCCCCCGGGACGTACGGCAGGCAGGTCCGCTGGCATCGTCCCGTCGCCTGGATCCTCGCCCTGGTGATGGGCATCGGCATGGTCGCGCTGGCCTTCACGGCGGTCTATCGCGGCGCCTCCTCGGGCAGCCGCGACCAGGTCCCGCCGCCGGCGTCCACCGGCCTGGAACAGGGCAGCGGACCGGCACCCTCCGCGTCCGCCGACTCCTTGCCGCCGGCCGTCCCGGCGACCCCGCGAACGCCCTGATCGGGCCCGATCGAGGGCCTGAGCGCCACTGGGAGCCGTCGCACGATCCTGGTGAGAACCTGTCAGAACTTGTCGTGTAGCAGGGCGTTTACCCGAGCTCTCCGCGACCTACCCTGAAGATATGGGAGGGCCTGGAGACCCACCTGAGGGGACACCCGAAGGCGGCCCCGGAGGTGGCGAGGAAGAGTACCGATCCGTCGTCTTCGACGAATCGTTCGTCCGTGCTGCCCGCCTTCAGGAGTTCTCCGCACAGGAGCGGATGGCCGACCACGCGCCCGCCGTGCGCCGCCGTCCACCCATGCGCCGGGGCCTGTCCCGGCAGGCTCTCGTCCTCGTCCTGTTGATCGCCGTGGCCTTCGGTACGGCGATCTACATGGGTGTACGGCACCCCTACCAGAGCCCGGCCGGTTCCGGGCCGCCCGTCGAGCCGCTGCGGATGACCGTGATTCCGCTCGCGCCGGAGGGCGAGGTGCCCGGCACCAGCGACACGGACCTGCTGTACGCGCACAGTCCCGCCGCGCAGTTCCGGATCGGCGCGGAGGGAATACCGCTGCCGGCCGCGCGGCGTACCGCGCACTTCTCGGACAGCCAGGTCACGGGCGCGCTGAGCATCGCGAAGGACTACATCGTGCGGTCCTCGCTGTATCCCGAGGTGCTGACCGGTGACCAGGTCCGTCCGGTGCGGGTGCTGCTGGACCCCGACCAACTGGACCAGTTCGACCAGAGCTTCAGGCATCCGGCCGCGGACGGGCGGCACGCTCCGACCGGGTGGCTGGTTCGCTTCGACTCCTCGCAGGCGCAGCTCGCCGATCGCAAGATCCGGGTGCAGGGAACGCTCCAGGCCGCAGAGACCGACTCGTCGACGCTCGAGGTCACGGCCGATCACACGTTTGTGTATGCGCTACGGGCGGTGAAGGCCGGGGCCGGTGAGAAGGCGGCCGAGGCGTCGCTGTTCACCGTGCGGCGGGAGCTGCACTTCCGGTTCGACCGCGAGGACCTGCGGCTGCACCAGGCCCAGCTGGTCGTCTCCTACGTCCAGGCCGGGCCGCTGTCCTGCGCCGACGACTCCACGAACCGGCTGCATCCGCTGCTGGCGGGCCAGACGGCGAAGGAGGGCGGCCCGGCCGGCACCGACCCCTATGCCACGGGTGGGGCGACGGCGCTGTGCGGGTCGCTGGCGGCGGGGTCGCAGCCGAAGGTGTGAGCGCCGGGACGTTCTGAGGGCTCGCGGCCGCTGTGCCGGGGGCCCGCGGCCCGCAGGCCCCCGCTTCGGCATCCGGCCGTCAGTTGTCGGTTCCGGCGTCGTCCGTGCCGTCCTGCCTCGGCTCGTCCTTCGGCGGTGCGCTCGTGAAGCCGCCGAAGCCGCGGCGGACCCGGCCGCCCAGATCGCCCGCGCCCCCGGCGATGTCCGTGACCAGCTTCATCAGGGGGTCCTTTGAGGACTTCACATGGCTGGCGTAGTGGGACGCCGAATCGCGGAAGGAGTCGGTGACCGAGGTGTCCTTGTCCGCGTCGCGGCGCGGGTAGTGGCCGTCCATGATCCGCTGGTAGTCGCGGGTCTCGGCCCACTTCTTCAGCTCGGCCGCGCGGACCGTGGTGAAGGGGTGGGAGCGCGGCAGGACGTTCAGGATCTTCAGGACCGAGTCGCGCAGGTCGCCGCCGGCCTCGTACTCATCGGCCTGCTTCAGGAACGCGTCCACGTTCATCTCGTGCAGATGGTGGCCGCCCGCGAGCTTCATCAGGCCGCGCATCGAGGCATGGAGGTCCTGGCCGACGAGCAGGCCGGCCCGGTCGGCGGAGAGCTCCGACTTGCGGAACCACTCCCGCAGCGCCGTCACGATCGCCATGATCGCGAGGTTGCCCAGCGGGATCCACGCGACCCGGACGGCGAGGCTGGTCAGGAACAGCAGGATCGTGCGGTACACCGAGTGACCGGAGAGGGCGTGGCCCACCTCGTGGCCGACCACCGCCCGCATCTCCTCCTCGTCGAGCAGCTCGACCAGCCCCGTGGTGACGACGATGATCGGCTCGTCCAGGCCGATGCACATCGCGTTCGGCACCGGGTCCTGGTTGACGTACATCGGCGGGACCTTCTCCAGGTCCAGGATGTAACAGGCGTCCCGCAGCATGTCGTTGAGGTACGCGAACTGCTGGTCCGAGACCCGCACGGAGTCGGAAAGGAACAGCAGCCTGAGGCTGCGCTCGGGCAGCAGTCCGCTCAGCGCCTTGAAGACCGTGTCGAAGCCGCTGAGCTTGCGCAGGGCCACCAGGGCCGAGCGGTCCGCCGGGTGTTCGTACGCACGCGAGGAGATCCCCGGGAAACGCCTGCGCTGCCTGCTGGGTACGTTCTCGTGCCCGTTGTGCTCGTGGCCGTCGGACATGTCTTCCCCCATGTGCGTCTGGATGGGTCTCTCTCGGCCCTTTGCGGAGCCTTGTTCCGCCCTTTCCGCCCCCGAAGCAGAGCCCAGCCTAGGCGGAGTTACCGTGGACGGGCACTACAGCGAAGGAGTTCCGCGTCATGGAGCACAACCCCGCGGCCGCCTGGCTCACCGAGGCCGCGAGCGCAGCCGAGCAGCAGGGGGCGGGAAATCTGCTCCGGGTCGTACTGATCGTGATGGTCGTGGGCTGTGTGCTGACCGCGTGGTTCCTGTTGCGCGGCTACAGGCAGAAGGACGACTGAACCGTCGGGATGGTTGCCCGCTGGTCGTCGCGGGCGCCCCAACGGTGGAGTCGGCGTGATCCCCGTCATGGCGCCCGCATACGATGAGCCGACATCTTTATCCCGCCCACACCGATAGGTCACGCCGAAGATGAGCATCCACAGCGCAGCTGCCCAGTTGGTCACCCTCGCCGCGGAGGGTGAGGAGCACGGCGGCAACCACGACAGCATCAGCCCGCTGGCCACCGGTGGCGGCGCCTTCCTCATCCTCCTGCTGCTGCTGTGGATCACCACCCGCTTCAACCGCGACCGCTGAGTCCCGGCCAGCCCCCTGTCTCCGCCCGGCCCACGGTCGGCCGGAGCTCTCAGGCGGGGCCGGTAGGGTCTGCACGCATGGGAGAGCAGGACATGCCTACCGGCCCCGGAAACGGCCCGTCGAACACCGGAAAGCGCCGCCTAGGCGTCATGGGCGGAACGTTCGACCCGATCCACCACGGCCACCTCGTCGCGGCCAGCGAGGTCGCCGCGCAGTTCCACCTCGACGAGGTCGTGTTCGTGCCGACCGGCCAGCCCTGGCAGAAGAGCCACCGGCACGTCTCCCCGGCCGAGGACCGCTATCTGATGACGGTCATCGCCACGGCCGAGAACCCGCAGTTCTCCGTCAGCCGTATCGACATCGACCGCGGCGGCCCGACGTACACGGTGGACACGCTGCGCGATCTACGCGCGCTCAATCCCGACACGGACCTCTTCTTCATCACCGGCGCCGACGCCCTCGGCCAGATCCTGACCTGGCGCGACTCGGAGGAGCTGTTCTCCCTCGCGCACTTCGTCGGGGTCACCCGGCCCGGCCACCACCTCGACGACGCGGGTCTTCCGGAGGGCGGCGTCTCGCTGGTGGAGGTTCCCGCGCTGGCCATCTCGTCCACCGATTGCCGCGCGAGAGTCGCGAAGGAAGATCCCATCTGGTATCTGGTGCCCGACGGAGTCGTGCGCTACATCGACAAACGTGAGCTGTACCGCGGCGAGTGAGGCAGTGAGCCGAGAGGGGCTACCGGTGAACGACCGATACGACGCGGGGGCCGCAGGACAGGGCGCCGACCAGTACGAACTCGTCGGTTACGACGAGTACGGGCGGCCGGTGTACCGGCAGCTCCCGCCGCAACGGCCGCCCCAGCAGCAGTACGACCCCTACGCACAGCAGGGATACGGTTACGACCCGTACGCGACCGGCCAGCAGCAGCCGGTGCAGTCGTACGACCCCTATGCGGCCGGTGACACCGGTCAGCAGCCGCCCACGTCCTCCTACGACGTGTACGGCACCGGCACCCACCACCAGCAGGCGGGCGCGCACTCGCCGCCGTACGACCCGTATGGCCGTACCGCCACCAGCGGGCAGCAACCGCGGGTCGCCGAGCAGACCGCCTACATCCCGCAGCAGGCCGGGCCGGTCGAGCAACCGGTCGGCCAGGAGCGCGGCGACCGGGACTACCGCACCGAGCAGTTCGCCTTCGTCGAGGAGCCCGACCAGGACTCCGAGGACGTCATCGACTGGCTGAAGTTCACCGAGAACCGCACCGAGCGCCGCGAGGAGGCCAAGCGACGGGCACGCGCGCGTGTGATCGCCGTCGTGGTCGTCCTGGCGATCGCCGCGGCCGGTGGCGTCGGCTACCTCTGGTACGCCGGGAAGCTGCCCGCCCTGACCTCGTCGGACGACAAGACCGGCACCGCGACGCCCGTGGCCGCCCAGAAGCGTGACGTGATCGTCGTCCATCTGCACAACACCAAGAAGGGCGGCACCTCCACGGCGCTGCTCGTCGACAACACCACCACCAAGCAGGGCACGACCGTGCTGCTGCCCAACGCACTCGCCCTGACCGGCGACGACGGCAGCACGACCACGCTCGCCAAGTCCGTCGACGACGACGGCTCCTCCGGGACGCGCGACGCGATCGACACCGTCCTCGGCACCGAGATCCAGGGCACCTGGCGGCTGGACACGCCGTATCTGCAGAACCTCGTCGACCTGGTCGGCAACATCGAGGTCGACACCAACACCGAGGTGCCCGACCCGAACGCCAAGTCCAAGAGCGCCGCGCCCCTCGTGCGCAAGGGCAAGGCCCAGACCCTCAGCGGCAAGACGGCCGTCGCCTACGCCACCTACCAGGGCCCTGGCGAGGCGCAGAACGCCCAGCTGGAGCGGTTCGGACAGGTCATGCAGGCCATGCTGCGCAAGCTGACCTCGGACACACAGGGCGCGACCACCACCGTGCAGACCCTCGGCATGATCCTCGAGCCGCCGCTGACCGACAAGGACCTCGGCGCCTTCCTCGCCAGGCTCGCCGACCTCGCCAAGGGCGGCGACTACAAGACGGCCATGCTGCCCGTCCAGACCGACGGCACGCTGAGCGCGCAGGCGAGCGCGGGCGTCGTCAAGGACGTCCTCGGCGGCACCGCCAAGAGCCCCGACAAGGACGCCGCGGTCCGTGTGTCCGTCCGCAACGCCAGCGGGGTCAAGGACAACACCGGCAAGGCCCGCGTGGTGCTGCTGAACGGCGGCTTCACCTTCCTGGAGGGCGGCACCGCGTCCACCGCGGCCACCTCGAAGGTCGTCTACGCCGACGCCGCCGACAAGGACAACGCCACCGAGGTGGCCAAGACCCTGGGCCTGTCCGCCGACGCCGTCGGCAAGGGCGAGGTGTCGGGGAACGCGGACGTCTCGGTCGTGCTCGGCCAGGACTACGAGTCGTCGTCCGAGTGAACGCGCGGCGCACCCCACGTGAGCCGATAATCACGTGGGGTGCTGTCGGCGGTCCGTGAGACCCTTGAGGGCAAGTGTCCGCCGATCGAAAGCCTTGTAGTGACCGCTACCGACCGTTCCCTTGAGCTCGTCAACACCGCCGCCCAGGCGGCCGCCGACAAGCTCGCGCACGACATCATCGCCTACGACGTCAGCGACGTCCTGTCGATCACGGACGCCTTCCTGCTGGCCTCCGCGCCCAACGACCGCCAGGTCAAGTCGATCGTCGACGAGATCGAGGAGCGGCTCCAGAAGGAGCTCGGCGCCAAGCCGGTGCGCCGCGAGGGCGACCGTGAGGCCCGCTGGGTGCTGCTCGACTACGTCGACATCGTCGTCCACGTCCAGCACAGCGAGGAGCGCGTCTTCTACGCCCTGGAGCGGCTGTGGAAGGACTGCCCCGAGATCGCGCTGCCCGACGACGCCAAGGCCACCCGCGGCAAGGCCGCGGAGCACGCCAAGCTCCAGGCCGCCGAGGAGGCGGCCGAGCTGGGCGGTGAGTGGCGATGAGCGCCACCGGCGAGGTGTCCGCGGGCAAGTCCGGCCGCGGACGCCGCGTCATCCTGTGGCGGCACGGCCAGACCTCCTGGAACGTGGAGCGCCGCTTCCAGGGCTCCACGGACGTCCCGCTCACCGAGGCAGGCGTCTCCCAGGCCCGTCGCGCCGCCCGGCTGCTCGCCGGCCTCAAGCCCGACGCGATCGTCGCCTCCGACCTCCAGCGGGCAGCGAACACGGCCGCCGAGCTGGCCGCGCTCACCGGCCTGGAGGTGACGCACGACGAAAGTCTGCGTGAGACCTACGCCGGTGTCTGGCAGGGGCTGACGCACGAGGAGATCATCGCCCGGTTCGGCGAGGAGTACGCCGCGTGGAAGCGCGGCGAGCCGGTCCGCCGCGGCGGCGGCGAACTGGAGACCGAGGTCGCCGACCGCGCCGCGCCCGTGGTGCTCCGGCACGCCGAGAAGCTCCCGGACAACGGCACGCTCGTCGTGGTCAGCCACGGCGGCACGATCCGTACGACCATCGGCCGCCTCCTCGGCCTGCAGGCCCGGCACTGGGAGAGCCTCGGCGGCCTGACCAACTGCTGCTGGTCCGTGCTGGGCGAGGGCGCGCGCGGCTGGCGCCTGCTGGAGCACAACGCCGGCACGCTGCCGGAGCCGGTGCTCGGCGACGACGACTGAGGCCGGGTATCCCGGCCGGGACGGCCCGGGAACCCGGATTTCACTTTCCGGCAGGTCACAGGCTAGAGTTCTTCTTGTTCGCCCCGCCGAGCGGGAGGCGAGACAACATGCGGCTCGGTCGCGTGGCAAGGGGCTATAGCTCAGTTGGTAGAGCGCCTGCATGGCATGCAGGAGGTCAGGAGTTCAATTCTCCTTAGCTCCACAGCGAGACAACAAGATCCCGTCGATCACTTCGATCGACGGGATCTTCTGGTATCCGCACCGGATGTCCCGATCAACGGCCGGGCCGGCACGACCGGTTCGCACGTGTTGTCGATCCATGTCGAACTGTTCCGGTCCGGCTTGAGTGACTTGGGTCCCGGCGGCGTATACCTCTCAGGAGGCGCTTTGGGGTGCGTGTTCGCACGGTTCGTACGGCCGTGGAGGCTGCCGTGTCCGGACTGGTACTGAGGCGTCGCTGACCGTATTGGTCCGGCCGTGGCAGAATCAAACGGCCGGAAGGGGGCGCGGCCCGGACGGGAGGGAGTAGTGATGCCTGCGAGCATCCTCGAAGAGGTCGGTCACCTCTTCGATGCAGCATTGACACGGGATACGATCACCCGCCTCAGCTGCCCTTCCTGCGGCTCCGTCCACGTCGCCCAACTGCTCGGTGACAACGGTGGAATTTCCTACGTGTGCACGGCCTGCGGCCACAGCTGGAGCTGATCGATGGGTGCACACAGGCGAAAGTGCGACTGGTGCGGCAGCGGTACGCCGATCGTCCGCGACATGGAACCGGTGAACCCCGACTACCAGTACTGGTGTGAGGAATGCGCGCGGGCGCTGATCATAAAAGGCGACCCGATCGAGACCTACCGTGAACTCGAGGGCGAACCGATCTACGGCCGTCTCCTCGAAGAGCACTGCACGCTCAAGCGCTTCTATTCCTTCGTCACGGCTTGAGTGCGGCTGAGTCCGGCCGAGTCCGGCCGGGGTTCCTGAGGGATGCAACTCGACGCCGTTTTGGTGCAGTTCGTGCCGTCCCCGGGGTTAGCCATGTGGCACCCGCCACAGGGGATGCGAATCGGACATTGGTGGTCGTAATGGCGCGGGCGGGAAACGATTTGGTGCTCCACCCGGTCGACCGGTAATGTTGGCGTCGCCGCCGGGGAAACCTGGCGGACCAAGCAAGGGGCTATAGCTCAGTTGGTAGAGCGCCTGCATGGCATGCAGGAGGTCAGGAGTTCAATTCTCCTTAGCTCCACAGCGAGATCCCGCCGGGTCGAATCGATCCGGCGGGATCTTTTTGCGTGCGTGGAGTCCCTTGGTTTCAGCGACGAATGAGGGGCCGTCCGGTGTGGACGACCCCTCTGCTCGCGTACGCGGGATCAGCGGCCGAGGGCGCGGCGGCCGCGGCCCTGGGAGAGGACCGGCAGGTTGCGGGAGGAGTCCTGCGCGCGGGTGTCCTCCTCCAGGCGCAGGGCGAGGGCGGGGCAACGGCGCACCGCGCGCAGGGCCTTGGCCTCGGCGTAGCGCGGGACCTTCGCCTGGGCGACGGTCGGGAAGCCGTCGGCGCCCAGTTGGAAGACCTCCGGGAGGATGTCCGCGCACAGGCCGTGGCCGCGGCACAGCGTCCAGTCGACGTAGATCTTCTGACGGCTGGGGCCGTTCTCCTCCGACTCGGCGCCGCCCGGGATGCCCGACGGGGCCCTGCCGCCCTCGAAGAGCGGCAGAACGCCCTCCACAGGCCGTCCGCAGCCGTTGCCGAGGACGTGCGCCGCGAGGTCGTCGGTGAAGGCCTTGATGGTCGACTCCAGGAACATCGCGGAGCCGTCCGGGTGCGAGCACGCGCCGCGCCGCTTCACGTTCTTGGCGACCTGCTTGAGCGCCTCCAGGGCGGCCGGTCCGCCGCCGTTGAGGATGTCCTCCAGGCCGCGCGCGGCGGCCGGCAGACCGAGGTAGCAGGGGCCGCACTGGCCCGCGCTCTCCTCCGCCAGCCACTGCGCCACCCGCAGCGACTCGCCCAGCGGGCAGGTCTCCTGAGTGATCGGCAGGATCGCGCCGGCGCCGAGCGCACCGCCCACCGCGTCCAGGGAGTTGCGGGAGACGATCGCCTCGTTGACCGTCGCCGCGTCGATCCACTTGCCGTGGTAGCCGCCGGTCAGCACGCCCTGCGGCACCGGCGGGGCGCCGGCGAGCTGAAGGACGTAGCGCAGCGGCACGCCCGTGGGCACCTCGATGACCATCGGACGGGCGACCGCGCCGGAGACCGTGAGCATGACGGTGCCCGGCTCGTCGTACAGGCCGGTGTTGCCGTAGCGCTCCGGGCCGATGCGGGCGGCGATGGCCAGCTGTGCGAACGTCTCGGCGTTGGACAGCAGGGTCGGGGCGCCGCCGACGCCGTTCTGCGAGGCGCTGACCTTGCGGCCGGGCGGGATCGCCGGGCCGCCGTCGATGGAGCGGATCACGGAGGCCGCGGCGCCGGTGACCATGCGCACCGGGTTGCGCTGGACGAACGCGCGTAGAGCGGACCGACGGCTGTTGCTGAGGCCGCGCTCGGCGAGGGCGGCCTCCATGGAGCGCTGGGTGGACTCCCGGGTGACCGCCACCACGAGCGTGCGGGCACCCAGGGCCTCGGCGCACAGCAGCGCGCCGTCCAGGATGAGATGCGGGGCACGGTTGATCATCACCGTGTCCTTGCGGCAGGCCGGTTCGTCCTCACTGCCGTTGACGACGACGACCGGCCGTACGCCGCGCTTGATCGCCGCCTCGGCGACCGAGCGCAGTTTCTTGTGGAAGGGGAAGCCCGCGCCGCCGCGTCCCTTCAGGTTGATGTTCTCGGCCAGCTTCGCGAGTTGCTCGCCGCCCAACGGTTCGAGCGGCCCGTGCACCTTGAGATGCATGGGCAGATCGAGTCTCTCGACAAGGTCGAAGCCCGACGTGAGCTGGGGAAGTCCGACCACGCGGACTTCGGGTACGTCGGGCAGGGCCTCGTTCACTTAAAGCCTCCGGAAGGCGTGTTCCAAGGTTCGCCCGAACCCGGTGCGTCGAAGTCGTAGGAGGCACCGGGGAATGTTTCAGTGGCGGGACCGCTGTTGTTGTACGTGTCGTTCTGGTTGTACGTACCGAAGACGGCGTTTGTCTCAGCGGTGTCGTACACATCACTCGAGCCGTATCCCGCAGCGCCGGAACCGTAGCCCTGGGTGCCCGGATTGCCATAGGCGGGGATGTTGTATCCCGTGTCGTTCAGGGGGTCGTAGGCGGACGGGGGTGCCTCGCCGACCGGCGGCGGGGAGGGGATGGGCCAGCTGCCGGTGCCGCTGCCCCCGCCGTCGACGCGCGGGATCGCCTCCGTCGGCTGGAGGTCCAGGGGCAGGTCCATGCGCGAGGTCTGGTCCGCGTACGGCTGCTGCCGCTGTCCGCGGGAGCGGGGTGAGACGGCTCGGTAGGCGGCGGCGAATCCGCCCGTGGTCTCCGCGGCCGAGGGCGCCTGGGAGGGCATGCCGGGCAGCGGTCCGGTCCGCTGGTCGCGTGACGCTCGCTCCTCGCGCGGGCCCCGGGCCGGGCGCTCGCTCTCGTAGCCCGGCAGGGAGGACCCCGACGCGGCCCTGGCGCGGCTCTCCTCCAGGTCCTCGCGGGCCCCCGGCTCATTGCCGATGAGCTGCGCGAGCCGGTCGGCGAACTTGCGCTTGACCGGGCGCGGCGAGGCGCGCAGGGCGAGTGCCGCGGCGACGGCGACCACGCAGAGTTCGTAGCAGACCATGAAGAAGGTCTTCGCCGGGCGGCCGGCGAACAGACCGTGGATCAGGGCCGCGCACCAGGCCGGGTAGGCCAGCATGTGCATCGCGCGCCAGCGTGCGGCGATCGGTGCCGGGGAGGCGAACTGGTTGCGCAGGGCGCCGGTCACGCCCACGAAGATCATGAGAAGGGCGGCCAGGGAGCCCAGGCCGATGAGGAAGGCGCTGCCCGGGATCTCGTTGCCGCCGGCGAACACCAGGCTGAAGGGGATCAGCGCGGCGATCGGGCTGGCGTGGTCCAGCGCCAGCTTGACGCCGATGTGCACCATGAGGAACGCGATCGAGGCCACGGCCGTCACCCGGTGGATGCCCTGCGCGATGATCCGCTGGCGGGTGTTGAGGATCATCCGGTCCTGGGCGACGAGGCCCCAGATCACCGAGCAGGTGAGACAGACGAGCGACAGGACGCCGGCGCCGAAGTTGAGGAACTCCTGGAGCCAGGTGCCGCCGAGCAGCACGACCAGGGGTATGAGCAGCAGAACAGCAGCGGTCGCCATCCCGTAGGCCGACCGGCCCGTCCTGGGGAGCGAACTGTTACTACGACGAGGGTTCATGGGGGCAACTCCGAGCGGTTCGGGAAGGCGGTCCCGCTGCCGCACTCTAAGTGGCTCCATACCGGGGGGTACGGCGTTTGAGTTATTGCGTTGTTATCTACGGGCTGGGTGGGGCGGGCGTTGTCCCTTAGCGGCTGTTACGCCAGGTAACAATTGAACGTTGTTCAGCTTTTCGAGGTCTTCACAACTCTCAGGTACGGAGCGGGGGGCGCGGTTGTTCATATGTGAGCCCCCTCGTGAGCGCCGTCAAGCGCCCCACGGAAGCCCGTCGCGGCCCGCTCCGGCCCTGCGGTACCCTGACGCCATGCGTGCCGTACGCCTTCTGCTTAGCGAGCCGCGCTGATCAGTCCCGACCACCGGGCGAATCGGATGGTCGGAATCGGCGCGGCGTCCCCTCCTGTGCGAGGGGATTTTTCGTTTCCAGAGAACCGCAGCCGCTGGCAGAGACGATCGATGGAGCTTTGAGGATCATGAGCGAGACGAACCCCGCTGCCACCGCCGAGGTGGCCGCGCCGCACCGCTACACGGCCGCCATGGCGGCCGAGATCGAGGCACGCTGGCAGGACTTCTGGGACGTCGACGGCACGTACGCGGCACCGAACCCCAAGGGTGACCTGGCGGGCGACGCCGCGCTGGTCGCCAAGCCCAAGAAGTTCATCATGGACATGTTCCCGTACCCCTCCGGTGCGGGCCTGCACGTCGGCCACCCGCTGGGCTACATCGCCACCGACGTCTTCGCGCGCTTCCAGCGCATGACCGGCCACAACGTCCTGCACACCCTGGGCTTCGACGCCTTCGGCCTGCCCGCCGAGCAGTACGCCGTGCAGACCGGCACGCACCCGCGTGTCTCCACCGAGGCCAACATCGAGAACATGAAGGTCCAGCTGCGCCGGCTGGGCCTGGGCCACGACAAGCGCCGGTCGTTCGCCACGATCGACCCGGACTACTACAAGTGGACCCAGTGGATCTTCCTGCAGATCTTCAACTCCTGGTACGACGACGAGGCGAAGAAGGCCCGGCCGATCGCCGAGCTGATCGCCGCCTTCGAGTCCGGTGAGCGTGCCGTACCGGGCGTTGATGGCGGCACGCGCGCGTGGAGCGAGCTGAGCGTCGCCGAGCGCGCCGACGTCCTGGGCGAGTTCCGCCTGGCCTACGCCTCCGACTCCCCGGTCAACTGGTGCCCCGGTCTGGGCACCGTGCTGGCCAACGAGGAGGTCACCGCCGAGGGCCGCTCCGAGCGCGGCAACTTCCCGGTCTTCAAGGCCAAGCTGCGCCAGTGGAACATGCGGATCACCGCCTACGCCGACCGGCTGCTGGACGACCTGGACGAGCTGGACTGGCCCGAGGCCATCAAGCTGCAGCAGCGCAACTGGATCGGCCGCTCCGAGGGCGCTCGCGTCGACTTCCCCGTGGACGGCGAGCGCATCACCGTCTTCACCACGCGCCCCGACACCCTGTTCGGCGCGAGCTACATGGTGCTGGCGCCCGAGCATCCGCTGGTCGACAAGTTCACCCCGGACGCCTGGCCCGAGGGCACGCACCAGGTGTGGACCGGCGGCCACGCGACCCCGGCCGAGGCCGTCGCGGCCTACCGCGCGCAGGCCGCCGCCAAGTCGGACGTCGAGCGCCAGGCCGAGGCCAAGGACAAGACCGGCGTCTTCATCGGCTCGTACGCGACCAACCCGGTCAGCGGCGAGAAGGTCCCCGTCTTCATCGCCGACTACGTCCTGATGGGCTACGGCACCGGCGCGATCATGGCCGTACCCTGCGGCGACCAGCGCGACTTCGAGTTCGCGCGCGCCTTCGAGCTGCCGATCCCCTGCATCGTCGAGCCGACCGACGGACGCGGCACCGACACCTCCACGTGGGAGAACGCCTTCTCGTCTTACGACGCGAAGATCATCAACTCCACCGGTGAGGGTGTCTCCCTGGACGGCCTGGGCGTCGCCGAGGCCAAGGCGCGCATCACCGAGTGGCTGGAGCGCCGGGGCATCGGCGAGGGCACCGTCAACTTCCGGCTGCGCGACTGGCTGTTCAGCCGCCAGCGCTACTGGGGGGAGCCCTTCCCGATCGTCTACGACGAGGACGGCATCGCCCACGCGCTGCCCGAGTCGATGCTGCCGCTGGAGCTGCCCGAGGTCGAGGACTACAGCCCGCGCACCTTCGACCCGGACGACGCCGACACCCAGCCCGAGACCCCGCTGTCGCGCAACGAGGACTGGGTCAACGTCACCCTGGACCTGGGCGACGGCCCCAAGCGGTACCGGCGTGAGACCAACACCATGCCCAACTGGGCCGGTTCCTGCTGGTACGAGCTGCGCTACCTGGACCCGCACAACGGCGAGCAGCTGGTCGACCCGGAGATCGAGCAGTACTGGATGGGCCCGCGCGAGGGGCAGCCGCACGGCGGCGTCGACCTGTACGTGGGCGGCGCCGAGCACGCCGTGCTGCACCTGCTGTACGCGCGCTTCTGGTCCAAGGTGCTGTTCGACCTGGGGCACGTCTCCTCCGCGGAGCCGTTCCACAAGCTGTTCAACCAGGGCATGATCCAGGCCTACGTCTACCGCGACAGCCGTGGCATCGCGGTGCCGGCCGCCGAGGTGGAGGAGCGCGACGGCGCCTACTACTACCAGGGCGAGAAGGTCTCCCGGCTGCTGGGCAAGATGGGCAAGTCCCTGAAGAACGCGGTCACTCCGGACGAGATCTGCGCGGAGTACGGGGCGGACACGCTGCGGCTGTACGAGATGGCGATGGGCCCGCTGGACGTCTCCCGGCCGTGGGACACGCGCGCGGTCGTCGGCCAGTTCCGGCTGCTGCAGCGGCTGTGGCGCAACATCGTCGACGAGGCGACCGGCGAGGTCACCGTCGTCGACGCCGAGCCCGACGAGGACACGCTGCGTGCCATGCACAAGGCGATCGACGGGGTGCGCGGGGACCTGGAGGGCATGCGGTTCAACACCGCCATCGCCAAGGTCACGGAGCTGAACAACCACCTGACCAAGGCGGGCGGCGCGGTGCCGCGCCCGGTCGCCGAGTCGCTGGTGCTGATGGTGGCGCCGCTGGCCCCGCACATCGCCGAGGAGCTGTGGCGCAAGCTGGGGCGCACCGACTCGGTGGTGCACCAGGACTTCCCGGTCGCCGACCCGGCCTACGTCGTGGACGAGACCGTGACCTGTGTCGTGCAGATCAAGGGCAAGGTCAAGGCCCGCCTGGAGGTCTCGCCGGCCATCTCCGAGGAGGAGCTGGAGAAGGTCGCGCTGTCCGACGAGAAGGTCGTGGCGGCGCTGGACGGGGCCGGGATCCGGAAGGTGATCGTGCGGGCGCCGAAGCTGGTGAACATCGTTCCGGTGTGATGCGTCCGGTGTGATGCGTCGGGCGTGAGCCTCCTTCGGTTGGGCCGGGGTGGATTGCGTGATCGTGGCCGGTGGCTCGGGGTGATCCCCTACGGGCAGGTTCGGGGTTCTTGTGGAACTCCGGGCCTGCCCGCTGCGTTTACCGTTGAAGAGTGACGCGGCGTTTGTCGCGGCCGGATGGAGGAGGAGCTCGTGGAAGCAGTGATCGCAGTCTTCGCCCTGCTTTTCGTGCTCTTCGTCGTGCTCGGCGCGCATGCCACGGTGAAGGTGGTCGGCGCCGCCAAACGCCGTGTGGACGAGACGATCACCCACGCGCGGCGCACCGTCGAGGACCACACCCTGCGGGCCAAGTCCTTCGCCCAGCCGGGCCCGGCCGGCGAGATCGCCCAGCTGCGGCTGAAGCTGCGCACCTCCATGCGGGCCACGCAGGACGCGCTGCACGCGGGCGCGACCGAGGACGAGTCCCTCAAGGAGTCCCTCGGCCTCTTCCAACGGCTCAGTGCGCACGGGCACGAACTGGACGCGGAGCTGCGGCGCCTGGAGTCCGAGCCGGACCGCGCGACACTGGCCGAGCGGCTGCCCGACCTGCGCGGACGCACCGAGCGCATCGTCGAGGCGGCGGACTCCCTGCGCTGGGCGGCCCGCGACCGGGCGCACCGCTTCGCCGGCGACGACCTGGACACCCTCAGCGCCCAGATCGACATGGAGAGCGGCGCTCTGCGGCACTGGCAGACGACGGAATCCTCGACGACGGGGTCTTCGACGACGGGACCCGCGACGTCGAGGCCTACGGCGCCGTCGGAGCGTACGGCGTCGACGCCGCCCCCGTGGCCGGAGGCACCCGCCACCGACTCCGGTGCGACGACCGAGCAGACCTGGCCGGACACCCCTCAGAAGCAGCAGGCCGAGGAGCCGACGAGGCCCGCCATCAACCCGCCAGGCCCTCGCCCGACATACCCCTGGCAGAAGAAACCCCGTCCCGAGAGCACGACTTGAGCCCGCATGAGCCCGAGCCCCTCCGGTCAAGGCTTCACCGGCTGAGCGGGGTCGGACTGCCGCCCGGGCGGTACGCCAGGTAACCTCCAGCTCATGTCCCGCCATGTCGCTATCGTCACCGATTCAACGGCCTACCTGCCGCCCCGGACGATGGAGCGCCACGGCATCACAGCGGTACCTCTGACCGTGGTCGTCGGCGGCCGGGCGCTGGAAGAGGGCACCGAGATCTCCACCCGTTCCCTGGCCCAGGCGTTGCAGAAGCGACGTCCCGTCACCACCTCCCGCCCCAGCCCCCAGGTCTTCGCGGAGCACTACCGCAAGGTCGCCGAGGCCGGCGCCACCGGCATCGTCTCCCTGCACCTGTCCGCCGAGCTCTCCGGCACCTACGACGCGGCAGTCCTCGCGGCGCGCGAGGCGCCGGTGCCGGTGCGGGTGGTGGACACCGGGATGATCGCCATGGCGCTCGGGTTCTGCGCGCTCGCCGCGGCGGAGGCGGCGGAGACGGGCGGCACGGTGGACGAGGCCGTCACGGCCGCCGAGAAGCGGGCCGGGGGCACGGCCGCCTACTTCTACGTGGACACCCTCGACTATCTGCGTCGCGGCGGCCGCATCGGCGCGGCACAGGCCCTGCTGGGCTCCGCGCTCGCGGTGAAGCCGTTGCTGCAGCTGGAGGGCGGCCGGATCGGGCCGCTGGAGAAGGTACGGACGGCGTCCAAGGCGATCGCCCGCCTGGAGGAGATCGCGGCCGACCGGGCGGGCAGCGCACAGGTCGACATGGCGGTCCACCATCTCGCCGCTCCCGACCGGGCGTCGGCGCTGGCGGATCGTTTGCGGGCGCGGGTACCGGGGCTGGCGGACCTGCATGTGAGCGAGGTGGGGGCGGTGATCGGGGCGCATACCGGGCCCGGGTTGCTGGGGGTTGTGGTTTCGCCTCGTTGAACGGCCTGCTGAGCGGCCTGACGCACGGCCTGCTGACCGCCTGTTGGGTGGGGGCGTGGGGGCGTCACTCGTGTGGGTGGTGGAGTTATCCACAACTGGGCGGTAATCCCCGGGAATTGAGCAAGATCATCGCGGGTGTGGCGAGGTGTCCGATCCTCGTCGCATGGCACTTCGATCACGTACACGCACAGCCACGACGACGGTGAGCAGCGGGCCGGGCCGCGGCCGGTACTCCGATGGCCGTGTCCGCCACCGACGAGGCGCGCAGGGCCGGGGGAGGGCCCGGCAGCGTCATGCATCGGCGGAGGAGTTGCGGCGCCGGGCGGAGGTGATCTTCGCCGAACGGGCCGGGGAATGGAGGGAGTCGGGGGCGGGGCCGCCGAGCCGGGAGGAGGAGCGTGCTCGACCCGGGGAGGCTGAGGCCGGTCACGGGGAGGCTGAGGCCGGTTACGAGGCTGAGGTCGGTCACGGGGCTGTTTCCGGGGCGGCTCCCGGGCGCGCAGAGCTGGGCGGCGCGGGGGACTGGCGGGCGCGGGCCGGGCTGGCGTTGCGGGAGCGGATGCCGGTGTGGTTGCAGGCGCGGTGTGGGCTGGAGCGGCGGAGCGTCGTCGCGCTCACCGTGGTGCTCGTCCTCGCCGCCGGTTTCGCGGTGCAGCACTTCTGGGCGGGCCGGGTGCAGTCCGTGCGGGCGCCCGAGGTGGTGCGGGCGGTGGCTCCCTACGGGGAAAGCGAGCCGGGAGGGGAGCAGGGCGGGGAAACCGACGCGACCGTGTCGACGGCCGGTGCGCAGGGCGCGGTAGGCACGGCCGCGGCCGAGATCGTGGTGGACGTCAGCGGCAAGGTGCGCGAACCGGGGATCCATCGGCTGCCGGCGGGCTCGCGCGTCGCCGACGCACTGCGCGAGGCCGGTGGGGTGCGCCCCGGCACGAACACCGACGGCCTCAACCGGGCCCGGTTCCTGGTGGACGGCGAGCAGGTGATCGTCGGCGCTCCGGCCGCCGTGCCCGGGGCCGCTCCGGGTGGGGGCACGGGCGGCGCGGCGGTCCCCGGTGCCGCGCCCGTCGCGCCGGTCTCCCTCAACACCGCCACCGTGGACCAGCTCGATACCCTCCCCGGCGTCGGACCGGTGCTGGCCCAGCACATCATCGAGTACCGCACCCAGCACGGCGGTTTCCGCTCGGTGGACGAGCTGCGGGAGGTCAACGGCATCGGCGACCGCCGCTTCGCCGATCTACGGAATCTCGTACGGCCATGAGGCAGGAGAGCCGCGACATCCGCGCATCCGACCTCGAACCCTCCCGCACCGCTGTCCACGCCGCGTCCGGACGACGGCTCGGCGCCGCCCACCCCCGGCAGGAAGGACCGACGGACCTGCGCCTCGTCCCACCCGCGCTCGCCGCCTGGGCGACGGCGGCGCTGATGCTGGACGCCCCGCCGGGGTGGGTGGTCGGCTCGGCGGTGGTCTGCTTGCCGGCGGCAGGCGTCCTGCTGCTGATGCGGCGCGGCGGGAGGAGGGCGCCGGGCCCGGTGCCCGAGCGCGTGACCTGGCCCCGTACTTCCGTAGCGGCCGTCCTGCTCTGCGTCGCCGCGGCAGCCGTCTCCGCGGGGCTGCACGGGGCCGATCTGCGGCGGGGGCCGGTGCCTGGGCTGGCGCGGGACTACGCCACGGTGAGCGCCGAGGTCGAGGTCACCTCCGATCCCCGGCTCACCCGGCCTCGGGTCAAGGGAGATCACATGGCACCGACCTCCGTGCTGATCAACGCGGACGTGCGCCGCGTGGAGAGGGCGCGCGGCACGGCGGTGGTGACCCGGGCGCCAGTGCTGATGATCGTCGACGTGACGTCGGACGTCTCGGCCGGCCCCTCGCCCGGCCTGGAGACCTCCTCGTCCTGGCCGGACCGGCCCTCGCCCCCGCCGGACCGGCCCTCGCCCCGCCTGGACACCCCCTCGCCCTGGCTGAGCCTCCTCCCCTCCACGCGGCTGCGGGTGACCGCGCGGTTCGTGCCTGCCCTGGTCGGTGGGGACCGGATCGCGGCCGTGCTGCGGGTGCGCGACCCAGCGGTGCCGCAGGTCGTGGGGGAGCCGTCGGCGGCGCAGCGGTTGGCGGGGCGGTTGCGGGGCGGGCTGCGGGAGGCGACCGAAGGGCTGCCGGCGGACGCCAGGGCGTTGCTGCCGGGGCTGGTCGTCGGCGACACCTCGCGGATCACACCGGAGCTGGACGAGGCGTTCAAGGAGACCGACCTCGCGCACACGCTCGCCGTCTCCGGCAGCAACCTCACGATCATCCTGGCCCTGTTGATCGGCCCACCCGGTCTGGCGCGACTGGCCGAGCGCCGTGGGCTCGCGCCGCGGCTGGGCGTCTCGCTGCGGACGACCGCGTTACTCGGCGGAGCGCTCACCCTCGGGTTCGTCGTCGTGTGCCGACCGGACCCGAGCGTGCTGCGGGCCGCGGCCTGCGGGGCCGTCGCGCTGCTCGCCCTGGCGACCGGGCGCCGCAGATCGCTGATCCCGGCGCTGGCGACGGCGGTGCTGCTGCTGGTCCTGTACGACCCGTGGCTGGCCCGCAGCTACGGCTTCCTGCTCTCCGTCCTGGCGACGGGCGCCCTGCTCACCCTCGCGCCCCGGTGGAGCGCGGCGCTGCGCAGACGCGGGGTGCCGTCGAGGCCGGCCGAGGCGCTGGCGGCCGCCGCTGCCGCGCAGGCGCTGTGCGCGCCGGTCGTGGCGGTGCTGTCGGCCCGGGTGAGCCTGGTGGCGGTGCCGTGCAATCTGCTCGCGGAGTTCGCCATCGCGCCGGCCACGGTGCTGGGCTTCGCGGCGCTGGCCATGGCACCGGTGGCGATGCCAGTGGCCAAGGTCCTGGCCTGGTGCGCGAGTTGGCCGGCCGGGTGGATCGCGGACGTCGCCCGGACGGGCGCCGCACTGCCCGGCGCGGGAGTGGACTGGCCCGGCAGTTGGACCGGCGCGGCGCTGCTGGCCCTGGCCACGGTGGTCGTCCTGCTCGTCGGCCGACGACTGCTGCGGCACCCCTGGTGGTGCGGTGTCTGCGGGGCGCTGCTTCTGCTGGCGGTGGTGCAGCCAACGCCGCTGGCCAGGGTCGTCACGGGGTGGCCGCCGCCGGGGTGGCGGTTCGCGATGTGCGACGTGGGGCAGGGCGACGCGACGGTGCTCGCGGCGGGCGAGGGGACGGGCGTGGTCGTGGACGCCGGCCCCGATCCGACGCTGGTCGACCGGTGCCTGCGCACGCTCGGCATCAAGAGGGTCCCGCTCGTCGTGTTGACCCACTTCCACGCCGACCATGTGGCAGGCCTGCCCGGCGTCCTGCGTGGGCGAGCGGTGGGCGCGATCGAGACGACGGGGCACGAAGAGCCCGAGGACCAGGCGGAGTTCGTACGGAGGGAGGCGGCTGCCCGGCGCATTCCCGTGACGCGGGCCGCGGCCGGGGAGGAGCGGCGCACCGGCTCGCTGAGCTGGCGGGTGCTGTGGCCGCCACCGCACCCGGCCCTGGCCCCGGACGGCCCGAACGACTCCAGCGTCACCCTGCTCGTCCGGGTGGCGGGGCTGCGGCTCCTGCTGCTCGGGGATCTGGAACCCCCGGCCCAGCGGGCGCTGTTGAGATCGCCGGCGGCGCCGCTGCTGGGCGGCGTGGACGTGCTGAAGGTCGCCCATCACGGCTCGGCGTACCAGGACCCGGAGCTCATACGCCGGGTGGCGCCGAGGCTGGCGTTGATCTCCTGCGGGGAGGACAACCCGTACGGCCACCCGGCCCCCGGCACCGTCGCGGCGCTGCGGGCGCAGGGCGCGGTGGTGCTGCGGACGGACGAGGACGGGGCCATCGCGGTCGCGGGTACGGGCGCGGAGCTCACCGTGGCGGGAGACTGAGGTCATGGATTCCGAAGAGGTTGATGCCTATCTCCGGCGCCTGGGAGTCGAGCACCCGGCGTGGCCCACCGTGCACGTGCTGCGCGAGCTGCAACTGCGCCATCTGCAGACCGTGCCGTTCGAGAATCTGTCGGTCCACCTCGGCGAGGAGATCGTGCTGGAGGAGAAGCGGCTGCTGGACAAGGTGGTGGGCGCGCGGCGGGGCGGGTTCTGCTACGAACTGAACGGGGCGTTCGGGGCGTTGCTCGGCGCGGTGGGCTTCGATGTGACGCTGCTCGCGGCGCGGGTCTACGGGCAGGAGGAGCGGCTCGGGATCCCTTACGACCACATGGCGCTGAAGGTGGGAACCGTGGACGGGGGCGCGTGGCTGGCGGACGTCGGCTTCGGGGCGCACAGCCACTATCCGCTGGCGTTCGAGGCGCGGGGTGAGCAGTTGGACCCGGCGGGTGTGTTCAGGGTCGTCGAGGCCGGGCCGGACGCGGCCGGGGTGCGTGGCGGGCACGACGTGGGGGAGGCGACGGACCTGGATGTCGTCATGGACGGCCGACCGCAGTACCGGCTGGACCGGAGGCCGCGGGCGCTCGGCGACTTCGTGGCGGGGGCGTGGTGGCACAGCACCTCGCCGGTCTCGCACTTCACGCAGTCGCTGGTGTGTTCGCGGGTGACGGAGCAGGGAGGGCGGATCACGCTCAGCGGCCGCACGTTCAAGGCGACGGCGGCGGACGGGACGCGGGAGGAGCGGGAGTTGGGCACGGACGAGGAGGTGCTGGGGGTCTACCGGGAGCGGTTCGGGATCGAGCTGGACCGGGTGCCGACGGTGAGCAGGGCCGACCGGGGCCACTGATTCGGGCAGAGACACGCGGCTCGGAGCGTCGGAAGCGGTGACGGTCCGGAACCCGCTGATGCTACTCATGCGTAGAACCAGCGCATCTGCCGGTTTCCCACGATGTGATCCCGTGTTGCCCCGAAAAACTCGACGGTGGTCGAATGCCCCTTCGGCAGCGCGTGATGTCGAGGCGTACAGGGGTGGCGAGGATGATCGGCCGCTGGTGGGGAAGACGAACGAGCCGGGAGCAACGGACGCCGACGAGCCCGCTGGCGGCCCTGGCGACCCCGCCGAGGGCCGGGGTGCTGAGCTGCCGGGTGCTCGATCCGGTCCACGAGCCGGTGCGGCACGCGGAGTTCGCGGTGAGCGACAGCAGGGGGCGCACGGTGGTCAGCGGGGGGATGGATCCCTTCGGGTCGTTCGTGACCACTGTGCCGGCGGGGGAGTACCGGCTCGCGGTGTCGGCCGAGGGATACACCCCGTACCGGACGACCACGACGGTCGGGGAGAACGCGCTCGCCGCGCTCGGGGATGTGACCCTCCAGGTCGCCCAGCCGCCGGAACTGCCCGCGCCGGGCGACTGGGAGATCGAGCCTGCGCACACGTCGATCGGGTTCACCGCCCAGCACATAGGGCTGGCCCGCATCCACGGCCGGTTCAACTCGTTCGCGGGGGTGGTGCGGATCGCCGACCCCATGGGGCGGTCGGCGATGCATGTGGTGATCGACGCGGCGTCCATCGACACGGGCGTGCGGATGCGTGACGACCATCTGCGGTCGGCGGACTTCCTGGACGTGGCGCAGTTCCCGACGCTGGAGTTCTACAGCGAGCGCTTTGTGCACAAGGGCGGCAGCCGGTGGGCGGTGACGGGGGCGTTGTCGCTGCACGGGGTGACGCGGACGGTCGCGTTCGACACGGAGTACCTCGGGCTCGGCAACGGCATGGAGGGCGAGGTGCGGGCGGCGTGCCGGGCCACGACCGAGCTGCGTCGGGACGACTTCACGGTGAGCTGGCAGACGATGCTGGCGCGCGGGATCGCGGTGGTGGGGCCGAGTATCCGGGTCGAGCTGGATGTGCAGCTGGTGCGGAAGGGCTGAGCCGGAGTATCGCGCCTCGTCGGGTGCCTGAGAATGGCTCCTGTGAGCGATGTGAGACATGTGCTGGTGCTGCCCGACCGTGACGCGGCGGAGGAGGCCGCGGAGGCACTCGGGGAGCGGTTCGGGATCGACGAGGAACCGCGGCTGGTGCGCGACGCGCTGGCCGGCGAGGACGATGCCGAGGACGCGCAGTGGCTCATAGTGCTGCGGGACGAGCACAAGCGGCTGGATGCGGGGGAGCTGGACGAGTTCGCGGGGGAGTGGGAGGGGTGGCGGGAGGAGCCCTAGGGTCTGTCTGACAGACCCTGGCCCGACACAGACCCTGGCCCGACAGGCGTTCCGGCGTCGGCGGGGTGTTGTCAGTGGGCCGTGCCATCCTTGTCGCGATGGCCAAGAAGAGTGCGAACGACGACATCCTCGCCCCCGTGACCCTCGCCGTGGGTCAGGAGGAGCTGCTGCTCGACCGTGCCGTGCGGGAGGTGGTGGTCGCCGCCAGGGCCGCCGACTCCGACACGGATGTGCGCGACCTGACCCCGGACCAGTTGCAGCCGGGCACGCTGGCCGAGTTGACCAGCCCCTCGCTGTTCGCGGAGCGCAAGGTCGTCGTCGTACGCAATGCGCAGGATCTGCCGGCCGACACGATCAAGGACGTGACGGCGTATCTCGCGGCGCCCGCCGAGGAGATCACGCTGGTGCTGCTGCATGCCGGCGGGGCCAAGGGCAAGAAGCTGCTCGACGCCGCGCGCAAGGTGGGCGCCCGGGAAGTGGCGTGCCCGAAGATGACCAAGCCGGCGGACCGGCTGGCGTTCGTCCGGCAGGAGTTCCGGGCGACCGGACGGTCCGCGACCCCCGAGGCCTGCCAGGCGCTGGTCGATTCCATCGGGAGCGATCTGCGCGAGCTGGCGTCCGCGGTGAGTCAGCTGGTCGCCGATGTCGAGGGGACCATCGACGAAGCCGTCGTCGGGCGGTACTACACCGGCCGCGCCGAGGCGTCGAGCTTCACCGTCGCCGACCGGGCGGTCGAGGGGCGCGCGGCGGAGGCGCTGGAGGCGCTGAGGTGGTCGCTGGCGACGGGCGTGGCCCCCGTCATGATCACCAGCGCGCTCGCCCAGGGCGTGCGTGCCATCGGCAAGCTGTCCTCCGCGCGTGGCGGCCGTCCCGCCGACCTCGCGCGTGAGCTGGGCATGCCGCCCTGGAAGATCGACCGGGTCCGCCAGCAGATGCGGGGCTGGACGCCCGACGGAGTGGCGGTCGCGCTGCGGGCGGTCGCCGAGGCCGACGCCGGGGTGAAGGGCGGCGGGGACGACCCCGGGTACGCCCTGGAGAAGGCGGTCGTGACGATCGCGCGGGCCGCCCGGTCCAGAGGGCGCGGCTAGCGTCGCGAGAGGAGAATCGGGCGTATCAGCCGTATCGCCGGAGAGTGGGAAAGGTGGCGACCAGACATGGCTGAACACCCGCACGCGGCTCTCGTCCGCAAGGGCTACGAAGCCTTCCAGCGCGGAGACATGGACACCCTGCGCGGCATGATGACCGGGGACTGCACACACCATGTGCCCGGCTCACATCCGCTCTCGGGGGACTTCAAAGGGATCGACTCGATCTTCGACGGCTACTACGGCCGGCTCTTCTCGGAGACCGGCGGGTCGTTCCAGGTCGAGTTGCGCGACATATTCGTCGACGGCCGCGGGCACGCCGTATCCGTGCACCGCTTCACCGCCGACCGGGGCGACAAGCACATCGACGAGAACGGAGGCATCGTCTTCCGGATCGTCGGGGACAAGATGACCGATCTCGACGAATGCGTCGCGGACATCGACATGGCCGACGACTTCTGGACGTGACCGTCGCCCGAAACCGGTGACACGCCGAAGGCCCCGCCACCAGCTCTGGGGAAGAGCGGGCGCCGGGGCCTTCGGTTCAAGATGCTGAGCCCGTACCCGCGTGGCGAACGCAGGCCGCGTACAGGCTCGGGGTGCCGGACGGGAGCGGATGAGAGAGGGCCCGCTCGATTCCCTCCGGCGATCAAATCAAGTGTCAGCCCTTGATGGAGACAACCTTCGAAGCAAGCGCCGACTTCTTGTTGGCGGCCTGGTTCTTGTGGATGACGCCCTTGGAGACGGCCTTGTCGAGCGCACGCGACGCAGCGCGCTGAAGCTCGGCGGCCTTCTCGACGTCACCCGCGGCAGCAGCCTCACGGGCCTTGCGGATCGCGGTCTTCAGCGAGGACTTGACGGCCTTGTTGCGCAGCCGAGCCTTCTCGTTGGTCTTGATCCGCTTGATCTGGGACTTGATGTTCGCCACGAATGAGCCTTTTCAGGTTCTGGTACGAGGCCGCAAGCGACCCGCACCGGTGATTTTCTGGGATGTGCCTCGCGCTGAGAGGGCATGAGACACAGCCACCCAGGCTACCAGTGCGCCGGAGAATGGCCCAAACCGGTCCCAGTCCGCCGCCCATGGGACCATGGAACCTACGTATCGATCCGACCCGAGGCATAAGGCGCCTCAAGAGACAGGACCCTGCGTGCCCGCGACCCCTAAGAATGTGCCCGAGCCGAGCCGTACCGACCCGGCTCTGATCCGCAATTTCTGCATCATCGCGCACATCGACCACGGCAAGTCCACACTCGCCGACCGGATGCTTCAGCTGACCGGTGTGGTCGAGCAGCGGCAGATGCGTGCTCAGTACCTCGACCGCATGGACATCGAGCGCGAGCGCGGCATCACGATCAAGTCCCAGGCGGTGCGTCTGCCGTGGGCTCCCACCCACGACAAGAACAACACGCACATCCTCAACATGATCGACACCCCGGGGCACGTCGACTTCACCTACGAGGTCTCACGCTCGCTCGCCGCCTGCGAGGGCACCATCCTCCTCGTCGACGCCGCCCAGGGCATCGAGGCCCAGACCCTCGCCAACCTCTACCTGGCGATGGAGAACGACCTTCAGATCATCCCCGTACTGAACAAGATCGACCTGCCGGCCGCGCAGCCCGAGAAGTTCGCCGAGGAGCTGGCCAACCTCGTCGGCTGCGAGCCCGGCGACGTGCTGAGGGTGTCCGCGAAGACCGGTCTCGGCGTCGAGGCGCTGCTGGACAAGGTCGTCGCCGACATCCCGGCACCCGTGGGCGTCCAGGACGCGCCCGCCCGCGCCATGATCTTCGACTCGGTCTACGACTCCTACCGCGGTGTCGTGACCTATGTCCGTGTCATCGACGGCCAGCTCAACAAGCGCGAACGCATCAGGATGATGTCGACCGGCGCCACCCACGAGCTGCTGGAGATCGGCACCAACTCGCCCGAGATGCTCTCGGCCGACGGGCTCGGCGTCGGCGAGGTGGGCTATCTGATCACGGGTGTGAAGGACGTCCGCCAGTCCAAGGTCGGTGACACCGTCACCAGCCAGCACAAGGGGGCCACGGAGGCGCTCGGCGGCTACAAGGACCCCAAGCCGATGGTCTTCTCCGGCCTGTACCCGCTGGACGGCTCGGACTACCCGGAGCTGCGCGAGGCCCTGGACAAGCTCCAGCTCAACGACGCCGCGCTGGTCTACGAGCCGGAGACCTCCGCCGCCCTCGGCTTCGGTTTCCGCGTCGGCTTCCTCGGCCTGCTGCACCTGGACGTCATCCGGGAGCGGCTGGAGCGCGAGTTCGGCCTCGACCTGATCGCCACTGCCCCCAACGTGGTCTACCGCGTCGTGATGGAGGACGGCACCGAGCACACCGTCACCAACCCGAGCGAGTTCCCCGAGGGCAAGATCAACGAGGTGTACGAGCCCGTCGTACGCGCCACGATCCTCGCGCCGACCGAGTTCATCGGCTCGATCATGGAGCTGTGCCAGACCCGGCGCGGCACCCTCCTCGGCATGGACTACCTCTCCGAGGACCGGGTCGAGATCCGCTACACCCTGCCGCTCGCCGAGATCGTCTTCGACTTCTTCGACCAGCTGAAGTCGAAGACGCGCGGCTACGCCTCGCTCGACTACGAGCCCACCGGCGAGCAGACCTCCAGCCTGGTCAAGGTCGACATCCTGCTGCACGGCGACAAGGTGGACGCCTTCTCGGCGATCACGCACAAGGACGCCGCGTATGCGTACGGCGTGCGGCTCGTCGCCAAGCTGCGCGAGCTCATTCCGCGGCAGGCCTTCGAGGTGCCCATCCAGGCGGCCATCGGCTCCCGGGTGATCGCCCGCGAGACCATCCGCGCCATCCGCAAGGACGTCCTCGCCAAGTGCTACGGCGGTGACATCTCCCGTAAGCGGAAGCTGCTGGAGAAGCAGAAGGAAGGCAAGAAGCGGATGAAGATGGTGGGTTCCGTGGAGGTTCCGCAGGAGGCCTTCATCGCCGTACTGAGCAGCGATGACAGCGCGGGGTCGGGCAAGGGCAAGAAGTAACCGCAGGTAACACCGGGTCACCCGGCAAATCGCCGCAACAGGGGTCCGTCGTACGAAAGTGCGGTGGGCCCCTGTGTGTGTCGGGGTCGCGCTGTGGAGGAAGTGACAGCACACGGGGCCTTACGCGGTGGGCCGCCGACCTTTACTCTGATCCCTGCTCGATAGTTACTCGCGAGTTAAACAACGCGAGTGGAACCAGCCGCACAGTCGCGGGCCCCCGGAGGATGTCGTGAGCGACACACAGACACTGATCGAGAACCGTCCGCCGAGTGTGGCGACCCTCTTTCTGGAGCGCGTGACGGCCACGCCGGACGCCGAGGCGTACCGCTATCCCGTACCGGCCGCCTCGGGACAGGGCGCGGACGAGTGGAAGTCGCTGAGCTGGGCGCAGGCCGCCGAGCGGGTCTACGCCATCGCGGCCGGGCTCATCGAGCTGGGCGTGCAGCCCGAGCAGCGGGTGGCCCTCGCCTCCTCGACCCGGCTCGAGTGGATACTGGCCGACCTGGGCATCATGTGCGCCGGCGCGGCGACGACCACCGTCTATCCGCAGACCAACGCCGAGGAGTCGGCGTTCATCCTCTCCGACTCCGAGAGCCGGGTGCTGATCGCTGAGGACGCGGCGCAGCTGGCCAAGGCGGTGGACAAGCGCGGCGAGTTGCCGAACCTCACCCATGTCGTCGTGATCGACGGGGCCGGTGTCGAGACCGGTGACTGGGTGCTCACCCTCGCCGAGCTGGAGGCCCGCGGCGCGGCCCGGCTGGAGAAGGACCCCGAGCTGATCAAGCAGCGGGTCGGCGCGATCACCAAGGACCAGCTGGCCACCCTGATCTACACCTCCGGCACCACCGGCCGCCCCAAGGGCGTACGGCTGCCGCACGACAACTGGTCGTACATGGCGAAGGCCATCGCCGCGACCGGACTGGTCGGCCCCGAGGACGTGCAGTACCTGTGGCTGCCGCTCGCGCACGTCTTCGGCAAGGTCCTCACCTCCGGCCAGATCGAGGTCGGCCATGTCACCGCCGTCGACGGCCGTGTCGACAAGATCATCGAGAATCTGCCGGTCGTGCAGCCGACGTACATGGCGGCCGTGCCGCGCATCTTCGAGAAGGTCTACAACGGGGTCGCCGCCAAGGCCCGCGCGGCCGGCGGCGCCAAGTACAAGATCTTCCAGTGGGCCGCCGAGGTCGCCCGCGAGTACGCCAAGGTCACCCAGGACAACTTCCGGCGCACCGGCACCCACTCCGCGCCCTTCGGCCTCGCCGCCAAGCACAAGGTCGCCGACACGCTCGTCTACGCCAAGATCCGCGAGGCCTTCGGCGGCAACCTGCGCGCCTGCGTCTCCGGCTCGGCCGCGCTCGCTCCGGAGATCGGCTACTTCTTCGCCGGCGCCGGCATCCACATCCTGGAGGGCTACGGCCTCACGGAGTCCTCGGCCGCGTCCTTCGTGAACCCGGGCGAGGCCTACCGCACCGGCACGGTCGGCAAGCCGCTGCCCGGCACGGAGGTGCGCATCGCGGACGACGGGGAGATCCTGCTGCGCGGGCCCGGCATCATGGAGGGCTACCACGGGCTGCCGGAGAAGACCGCCGAGGTGCTGGAGACCGACGGCTGGTTCCACACCGGCGACATCGGCGAGCTGTCGCCCGACGGCTATCTGCGCATCACCGACCGCAAGAAGGACCTCATCAAGACGTCCGGCGGCAAGTACATCGCGCCCGCCGAGGTCGAGGGGCAGTTCAAGGCGGTGTGCCCGTACGTCTCCAACATCCTGGTGCACGGGGCCGACCGGAACTTCTGCACGGCGCTGATCGCGCTGGACGAGGTCGCGATCGTGGCGTGGGCCGAGGAGAACGGGCTCGGCGGTAAGTCCTACGCGGAGATCGTCGCCGCGCCGGCCACCGTCGAAATGGTCGACGAGTATGTGCGGCAGCTCAACACCGGGCTGCAGAAGTGGCAGACGATCAAGAAGTTCCGGCTGCTGCCGCGGGATCTCGATGTGGAGCACGGGGAGATCACGCCGAGCCTGAAGTTGAAGCGGCCCGTCGTGGAGCGGGAGTACAAGGACCTGATCGAGGAGATGTACGCGGGTACGCGCGAGGCGTAGCGCCCTCGCGGAGGGGTGGCGGGGGATGCCGGCGGCTGCGAGTGGTTCGTGGCCGCCCGCGCCCACGCGGCGGAGCCGCACATCGATACGGTCCCGCGCCCCTCAGGGGTCAGGACAGGCCCCCTTTGCCTATGAGCCGACGTATCTCGTGGACCCTTGCCCGCAGGGACGTCACATCCGGCGGGGTGTCCCCGGAGAGCTGTTCCTCCAGGGCCGCCAACCGGGAGCCGAGCTCCTCGCTCTGGATGTGCTCCCGGCTCAGCAGGCGCTCCAGCTGCCGGTTCTTGCGGTACAGGTCCAGGAACACCGCCACCTTCGCGCGTAGCACCCAGGGGTCGAACGGCTTGGTCAGATAGTCGGCGGCGCCCGTGGCGTAGCCGCGGAAGGCGTAGCCGGGCTCGTCCTCCGCGCCGGTCAGGAAGATGATCGGGACGTCCTTGGTCTGGTCGAGCCGTTTGATGTTGGCGGCGGTCTCGAAGCCGTCCATGCCCGGCATACGGACGTCGAGCAGGACCAGGGCGAAGCGCTGCCGCAGCAGCGCCTTCATGGCCTCCTCGCCCGAACGCGCGCGGACCAGCGGCTCGTTGAGGGGCCCCAGGACGGCCTCGAGCGCGATCAGGTTGTCCTCCATGTCGTCGACCAGGAGGATGCCGGCCCGCTCGTCGGTCGTTGCCTCAGCGCTCATGATGACTGTGCCTCATTCAGTCTCCGTCTTCTCCGGTTCCGCCGATTCCGGTGCGCCCTCGGGGTCCAGGAGGTCGCAGACGACGGTGAGCAGCTGATCCACGTCCACCGGTTTCGGTACGTAGTCGTTGGCGCCCCGCGCGATGGACTTCTCCCGGTCGCCGAGCATGGCCTTGGCGGTCAGCGCGACGATGGGCAGGTCCGTCCAGCGCGGGGTGCGACGGATGGCGGAGATCGTTTCGTATCCGTCCATCTCCGGCATCATGATGTCCATCAGGACGAGTTCGACATCCGGGGTGCGCTCCAGTGTCTCGATGCCTTCACGGCCGTTCTCCGCGTACAGGACCGGCATGCCGACCCGGCCCAGCACATGGGTGAGCGCGAAGACGTTGCGGATGTCGTCGTCGACGATCAGCACCCGCCGGCCCGGGAGGACCCGGCCCGCCCGGCCCGTCTGCCACGCCTCCAGCTTGGTCGGCGTCGGCCAGGAGTCGTCCGCCTCGTGGGACGCGTGGAACGGCTCCGTCGACAACTGCTGCGGCACCGGCAGCGAACGGTCCTCGGGCGTCGGGCCGGTCGCGGCGTGACCGGGGCTGAGGACCGGGACGTACAGCGTGAACGTGGAGCCGATGCCGGGCTCGCTCTCGGCGACGATACGGCCGCCCAGCAGGCCCGCGATCTCCCGGCTGATGGACAGGCCGAGGCCCGTGCCGCCGTACTTGCGGTTGGTCGTGCCGTCGGCCTGCTGGAACGCCTCGAAGATCACCGGGAGTTTCTCCGCCGCGATGCCGATGCCCGTGTCGGAGACCGCGAAGGCGATCACCTCGTCGCTCTCACGCACTCCCCCACTCTCGACTTCGCTCGAGCGGGGGGACCCCCCTCGGCGCTCCGGATCCTTCAGCCGGTTCACGCGCAGCTCCACCTTGCCCGACGCGGTGAACTTGATCGCGTTGGACAGTAGGTTGCGCAGGATCTGCTGCAGACGCTGCTCGTCCGAGTACATCTCGCGCGGCACGTCCTCGCCGACCGACACCTCGAAGGCGAGCCCCCGGTCCAGGGTGAGCGGGCGGAACGTGGCGTGGACGTAGTCCAGGAGCTTGATCAGCGGCAGCTTCTTCGGGCGTACGTCCATCCGGCCGGCCTCGATCTTGGACAGGTCCAGGATGTCGTTGATCAGCTGGAGCAGGTCCGAGCCCGACCGGTGGATCGTCGTCGCGAACTGCACCTCCTGGTCGGAGAGATGGCCGTCCGGGTTGTCGGAGAGCAGACGGGCCAGGATCAGCAGGGAGTTCAGGGGAGTACGCAGCTCGTGCGACATGTTCGCCAGGAACTCCGACTTGTACTGGGACGACGTCGCCAGCAGGGCGGCTTTCTCCTCCAGTTCGGCGTTCGAGCGCTGCAACTCCGCCTGCTGCTTCTGGAGTTCGTCCGAGCGTTCCTGGAGCTGCATGGCCAGGCGCTGGGACTCGCCGAGCAGGGACTCCGTACGGGAGTTGGCGATGATGGTGTTGATCGCGACGGCGATGGTGTTCACGAACTGGTCGAAGAACGCCAGGTGCACATCGGAGAAGCGGGAGAAGGACGCCAGCTCGATCACGCCGAGGAGCTTGTCCTCGAAGAGGATCGGGATGATGACGACGCTGGTGGGCGCCGCCTCACCGAGCCCACTGTTGATCTTGATGTAGTCCGGCGGGGCCTCCTCGACGAGGATCCGCTTCTTCTCGCGGGCCGCCTGCCGCACCAGCCCGTGCACCGGGAGGCCGCCCGTCTCGATGGTCGTGCCCTGCGCCGAGCCGTACCCGGCGATGAACGCGAGTCCCTTCGCGGGCACGGTGGTGCGCAGCGCGGCGCTCTCCTCGTCCGGGTCGGCCAGGAAGAACGCGCCGTACTGGGCGTTCACCAGCGGGGTCAGCTCGCGCAGCAGCAGATCGGCGACCTCCATCAGGTCGCGGTGGCCCTGCATCAGGGCGGCGAGGCGGGCCAGGTTGGACTCCAGCCAGTCCTTCGCGCGCGTGGTCTCGCGGAGGTTGGCCACCATCAGGTTGATGTTGTCCTTCAGCTCGGTGACCTCGCCCTGTGTCTCCACGGTGATCGAGCGGGACATGTCGCCCTGGGCCACCGCGGAGGCGACCTCGGCGATCGCGCGGACCTGGGTGGTGAGGTTCAGCGCGAGTTCGTTCACGTTCGTCGTCAGGCGCTTCCAGGTGCCGTACACGCCCTCCACCCGTGCCTGGCCGCCCAGTTGGCCCTCGGAGCCGACCTCGCGGGCCACGCGGGTGACCTCGGAGGAGAAGGAGGAGAGCGTGTCGACCATCGTGTTGATGGCGGTCTTCAGCTCCAGGATCTCGCCGCGCGCGTCCACGTCGATCTTCTTGGAGAGGTCGCCGTTGGCGACGGCGGTGGTGACCTGGGCGATATTGCGGACCTGGGAGGTCAGGTTGTCCGCCATGTAGTTGACGTTGTCGGTCAGGTCCCGCCACACGCCGGAGACCCCGAGCACCTGGGCCCGTCCGCCCAGTCGGCCGTCGGTGCCGACCTCGCGGGCGACCCTCGTCACCTCGTCGGCGAAGGCACGCAGCTGCTCCACCATCGTGTTGACGGTGTCCTTCAGTTCGAGGATCTCGCCGCGGGCGTCGACGGTGATCTTCTTCGACAGGTCGCCGTTGGCGACGGCGGTGGTGACCTGGGCGATGTTGCGGACCTGCGAGGTCAGGTTGAGCGCCATGAAGTTGACGTTGTCGGTGAGGTCCTTCCAGACGCCGGAGACGCCTCGCACCTGGGCCTGACCACCGAGGTTGCCCTCGGTGCCGACCTCGCGGGCGACGCGGGTGACCTCGTCGGCGAAGGCGGAGAGCTGGTCCACCATCGTGTTGATGGTCGACTTCAGCTCCAGGATCTCGCCCTTCGCCTCGACCGTGATCTTCTTGCCGAGGTCGCCCTGGGCGACCGCGGTGGAGACCAGGGCGATGTTGCGGACCTGGGAAGTGAGGTTGTCCGCCATGAAGTTGACGTTGTCGGTGAGGTCCTTCCAGACGCCGGAGACCCCTCGCACCTGGGCCCGGCCACCGAGGTTGCCCTCGGTGCCGACCTCGCGGGCGACGCGGGTGACCTCGTCGGCGAAGGCGGAGAGCTGGTCCACCATCGTGTTGATGGTCGACTTCAGCTCCAGGATCTCGCCCTTCGCGTCCACGGTGATCTTCTGCGACAGGTCGCCGTTGGCCACCGCGGTGGTCACCTGGGCGATGTTGCGGACCTGGGAGGTCAGGTTCGACGCCATGAAGTTGACGTTGTCGGTGAGGTCCTTCCACACCCCGGAGACGCCCCGCACCTGGGCCCGTCCGCCCAGCTGGCCTTCCGTACCGACCTCGCGGGCGACCCTCGTCACCTCGTCGGCGAACGCGGAGAGCTGGTCCACCATCGTGTTGACGGTCAGCTTCAGTTCCAGCAGCTCACCGGTCGCCTCGACGGTTACCGTGCGGGTCAGGTCGCCGCGGGCCACGGCCGTCGTCACCGCCGCGATGTCCCGCACCTGGGCCGTCAGCCGGGACGCCATCGCGTTGACCGCCTCGGTCACGTCCCGCCAACTGCCCGACAGTCCCTGCACCTTGGCGCGTCCGCCGAGCCGGCCCTCGGTGCCGACCTCGCGGGCCACGCGGGTGACCTCGCCGGTGAACAGGGAGAGCTGGTCGACCATCTTGTTCACGGCCCGGCCGAGCCGGCGCAGGTCGCCGCGTAACTGGCGGCTGCCGTCATGCAGGTCGACGCGCTGGGTGAGGTCGCCGCCGGCCACGGCGTCGAGAACACGCGTGGCGTTCGCCGCCGGCGCCACCAGGGCGTCGAGAATATGGTTGATGTCATTGACGCGGGTCGTCCAGTCACCCGGGCCCGGACTCGCAGAGAGCCGCTCGTCGAGGCGGCCGTGCCGGATCAACTCCCGTTTGACGCGCTGCACTTCCCCGTTGAAGTGGGTGCTGCGGTCCATGATCTGGTTGAACACCGCGGTCATTTCGGCCACGACTCCGTCACTGCTCTCCGGGAGCCTGCGGAAATCGCCGTCCCGGGCCGCGGTCATCGCGGCGAGCAGCGGGCGCAGATCCGATGCTCGAATTTGACCGTTTTTCTGTCCGTCTTCGAGCACACGCGTAGCACGGTTCTCACTCATGGCGGCCCACTTCGGTAACTCGGTGCTTATGGGCGTGGTCAGTCTGTCACTCTGTCGGCGTCCGCTGAGGCGTATTCGTCCGAACCGTTCGGGGAGCTGTAGATGGGGGCCATTCCGGCGCAACGGGAGACCGTCACCCGTGCCTGTGATGCGCCTGCGCAGGAGACCGGGTACACGGTGACCCACACCACCCTCCCCGGCAGCCCGCTCTCCCCGGGCTCCGCCCGCACCCTCGTACGGAGCGCCCTCACCGAATGGGCCGCCTCCGGTCTCCCCGGCACCGAGCGCCTCAGCGACCGCCTCGTCGACGACGCCGTCGTGGCCGTCAGCGAACTCGTCACCAACGCCGTCGTGCACGCCGGCACCGAGGTCGAGCTCAGCTGCCGGCTGGAGCAGGACACCGGCGCCCTCCTCGTAGAGGTCCTGGACCGCCACCCCTCGCGCGCCCCACGCGACGGAGAGCTGGAGGCGCCGTACGAGACACCGGAGTACGGGCGCGGGCTCAGGCTGGTGTCCCGGCTCGCGGAGTCCTGGGGCGTCACCTATCGCACCGGCGCCAAGACCGTGTGGGCACGGCTGCCCGCCGAGGACCCCGTGTCGGCCAAGGACGACATCGAGGCGTACGCCGAGGAGCGCGCGCTGGAGCGCGGGCTGCGCGTCGCCGAGATCCTCGCGCCCGAGCCGCCCCCACTCTCGGCGCCGTTCGAGCGGGGGCGGCCCCATCGCGGCGAGCGGGAGTGGGACTGGCTCAACCGGGGCGCCCTGTCCTTCCTCGCGGAGGCCTCCGACCTGCTCGCCGGGCAGCTCGACGAGAACCTCGTCGCCGCGCTCGCCGGCCAGCTGATCGTGCCGAGGCTCGCGGACTGGTGCGCGGTGTGGCTGGAGGACGAGGTCGCCGGGCGCTGGGGATACCCCCGCTCCGGCGGGGCGGCAGGGGGCGCCGGCTGGGCGGCGGAGGCCACGGCGGGCACCGGGCCCCGGCTCGCCCGGGTCTGGCACGGCTCCGAGAACCTCATCGAGGAACTGCGCCGAGCCCTGGAGAAGGAGCCGCCGCTGCCGCCCGACAACCACCGCACCGGGCCCGTTCCCTACCCCTGGCCCGGCGAGGCGCTCGGCGTACGCCACGCGCACGGCACGGCGCTGGCGTACCGCCTGATCGCCGGCGGCCACCCGCTGGGCACCCTGGTCATCGGGCGGGCCGACCTCGTGCGCTTCCCCGACGAGGTGACCGGGCTCGTGGAGGACCTCAGCCGCCGGGTGGCCCTCGCCATCGGCGCGGCCCGCCAGTACGCCCGGCAGGCCACCATCAGCCGGGTCCTGCAGCGCGGACTGCTGCCCGGCGCCGTCGCGGAGATCCCCGGGGTGGTCAGCGCCCTCGTCTACGAGCCGTGCGACAAGGGCGGTCCGAGCGGCGACTTCTACGACCTGTTCCCGGCCGGCGACGGCCGCTGGTGCTTCGCCATCGGGGACGTCCAGGGCAAGGGCCCCGAGGCGGCCGTGGTGATCGGCCTCGCGCGGCCCTGGCTGCGGCTGCTGGCCCGCGAGGGCTACCGGGTCTCCGACGTCCTCGACCGCCTCAACCAGCTGCTCCTCGACGATGCCACGGAGGCCGCCGACGCAGCCGCCCGCGCCCTGGTCGGCCCCGTCCCGCCCGGCGACGGACCGCAGACCCGCTTCCTGTCCCTGCTCTACGGCGAACTGACCCCCTTCGACGGCGGCATCCGCTGCACCCTCGCCTCCGCCGGCCATCCGCTGCCGCTGCTGCTGGGCGAGGACGGCGAGGTGCACACCGCCGCACACCCGCAGACCCTGCTCGGGGTCGTCGAGGACGCGACGTACACCAGCGAGACCTTCGAGCTGCGCTCCGGCGACACCCTGCTGTGCGTGACGGACGGGGTGACGGAGCGGCGCAGCGGCTCCCGCCAGTTCGACGACGGCGACGGCCTCGCGACGGCGCTCGCCGGGTGCACGGGGCTGAACGCCGAGCTGATCGCGGAACGGATCCGGAGGCTGGTGCACGAGTTCGGCGGGCGTCCGCCGGAGGACGATCTGGCGCTGCTGGTGCTGCAGGCCGAGTAACCGGCGAGGTACGGGAGAATGGAACGCATGCCCTCCGCACTCCCCGACGGCGAGCCCGTCCCCGCCGACGGCGCGCTGCCGCCGCACGCCCTCGCCGCCGCGGCCGACCGCCCCCTCGGCTTCTACCTGCACGTCCCGTACTGCGCGACCCGCTGCGGCTACTGCGACTTCAACACCTACACGGCGACCGAGCTGCGCGGCACGGGCGGAGTGCTGGCGTCCCGCGACAACTACGCCGAGACCCTCGTCGACGAGATCCGCCTCGCCCGCAAGGTCCTCGGCGACGACCCGCGCGAGGTCCGCACGGTCTTCGTCGGCGGCGGTACGCCCACCCTGCTGGCCGCCGACGATCTCGTACGGATGCTGGGCGCGATCCGCGACGAGTTCGGACTGGCGCCGGACGCGGAGATCACCACGGAGGCCAACCCGGAGTCGGTCGACCCTGCCTATCTGGCCACGCTCCGCGAAGGCGGCTTCAACCGGCTCTCCTTCGGCATGCAGAGCGCGAAGCAGCACGTGCTGCGCGTGCTGGACCGCACGCACACACCGGGTCGCCCCGAGGCCTGCGTCGCGGAGGCCCGCGCGGCGGGCTTCGAGCACGTCAACCTGGACCTGATCTACGGCACCCCGGGCGAGTCGGACGACGACTGGCGGGCCTCGCTGGAGGCGGCCATCGGCGCCGGCCCGGACCACGTGTCGGCCTACGCCCTGATCGTCGAGGAGGGCACCCAGCTGGCCCGCCGTATCCGCCGGGGCGAGGTCCCGATGACGGACGACGACGTGCACGCGGACCGGTACCTGATCGCGGAGTCGGTGCTGTCGGAGGCGGGCTTCGACTGGTACGAGGTCTCCAACTGGGCGACCTCGGCCGCGGGCCGCTGCCTGCACAACGAGCTGTACTGGCGGGGCGCCGACTGGTGGGGCGCGGGGCCGGGAGCGCACTCGCACGTGGGCGGGGTGCGGTGGTGGAACGTGAAGCATCCGGGCGCGTACGCGGCTGCGCTGGCGGCGGGGAGGTCGCCGGGGGCCGGGCGGGAGCTGTTGTCGGAGGAGGATCGGCGGGTCGAGCGGATCCTGCTGGAGCTGCGGCTGCGGGAGGGGGCGCCGTTGGAGCTGCTGCGGGCGGATGGGCTTGCGGCTTCTCGGCGGGCGCTGGGGGAGGGGCTGCTTCAGGAGGGGCCGTACGAGGATGGACGTGCGGTGCTGACCTTGCGGGGACGGTTGCTGGCGGATGCGGTGGTCAGGGACTTGGTGGACTGATCACTCCGGCGTGTGAATCGATTCCGGAAGTCGGTTCGGATCGCGCCGCGATTCGTAGGGTGCCGCTGTGAACGACATCCGGATGATCAAGTTCTTCGAGGAGTTCGAGCCGCCCGAGGGCGTCAGGGCCGAGCTCCTGCGAGGGGAGATCGTGCTGTCGCGCAGCTCTGATCTGGTGCACAACGGCAACGTCACGGCGACGGTGGACCAGATCCCCCGCGAGCACTGGTCCCGGCGCCAGACCCAGTGCGTCGACATGCTCGCCGCCGTCAGTGCACCCGTGCCCGACTTGGTGGTGACCGAACGCGGCGCTGGTCCGGAGCAAGGGACATGCCTGCCCGCGGAAGTTGTCACGGCTTTGGTGGAGGTCGTCTCCAAGACCAGCGTGTATCGCGACTACGGGGTCAAGCGCGCGATCTATGCGGCGAGCGGCGTGCCCGCCTACCTGATCATTGACCCGATCATGGCGCACTGCGTCCTGTTCACCGAGCCCAAGGGCAACGGTGAGGAAGCGGAATACCAGGTGCAGCGGACGAGCAAGTTCGGTTCCCCGGTCCCGATGGAACGTCTCGGTATCGAACTCGGCACCGCCGGATTCGGCACCTTCAGCAACGTCAAGCCCCACCGCTACCCGTAACGAAGTCGATCAGCTCCTCCACCCGCCCCAACAACTCCGGCTCCAGGTCCCGGTAAGACCCCACCCGCTTAAGAATCGCCTGCCACACCGCCCCGGTGTTCTCCGACGGCCACCCCAGCGCCCGGCACACCCCCGTCTTCCAGTCCTGCCCGTGCGGCACCCGCGGCCAGCCCTCGATGCCCAGGGACGCCGGCTTCACCGCCTCCCAGATGTCGATGTACGGGTGGCCCACGATCAACGCGTGCTCACTCGTCACCGACTCGGCGATGCGCCACTCCTTCGTGCCGGGCACCAGGTGGTCCACAAGGACCCCCAGCCGCGCGTCCGGGCCGGGTGCGAATTCGGCCACGATCGACGGCAGGTCATCCACGCCCTCCAGGTACTCCACCACCACGCCCTCGATGCGCAGGTCGTCGCCCCACACCTTCTCGACCAGTTCGGCGTCGTGACGGCCCTCGACGTAGATACGGCCGGCGCGGGCCACGCGTGCGCGTGCGCCGGGGACGGCGACTGAACCGGATGCCGTACGGATGGGACGTACCGGAGCCGCGCCCGTGGGCCGTACGAGCGTCACCACCTTGCCCTCCAGCAGGAACCCGCGCGGCTCCAGCGGGAACACCCGGTGCTTGCCGAAGCGGTCCTCCAGCGTCACCGTGCCCGCCTCGCAGCGGATCACCGCGCCGCAGAATCCCGTGCCGGGCTCCTCGACCACCAGGCCGGGCTCCGCCGGGACCTCGGGGACGGGCTTGGGCTTCTTCCAGGGCGGGGTCAGGTCCGGGGAGTACTGGCGCATTCGGATGACGATAGGAGAACCGCCCCCACGGTCACTGCGACACGCCGAATCTGGACGCGAGCTCGTCTCGCTGACGCCGTACGAACTCCGCGTCCACCACCGCTCCGTGACCGGGCACGTACAGCGCGTCCTCGCCGCCCAGGTCCAGCAGGCGGTCCAGGGCGGCCGGCCAGTGGGACGGTACGGCGTCGGGGCCGGCCTGGGGCTCGCCGGACTCCTCGACGAGGTCCCCGCAGAAGACGACCTCCCGATCACCGGAGACCTCACCCGGCACGAGCACGACCAGGTCATGGGCCGTGTGGGCGGGGCCCACGTTCGCCAGCAGGACCTGGCGGCCACCGCCCAGGTCGAGGGTCCACTCGCCGCTCACCTGGTGGTGGGGGCGGATCAGCGCGTCCACGGCCTCCTCCGCCGCGGCCGGGTCCAGACCGTTGCCAACCGCGTCCGCGCGCAGCTCCTCACGCGCGTGCCGTCCCTCCAGCACCGTGTCCATGCCCACCGGGCCGTAGACCTCCGCCCCCGCGAACGCCGCCGCCCCGAAGACATGATCGAAGTGGGGATGCGTCAGCGCGAGATGAGTCACACGGTGACCCGCGAGCCACTGCGCCTGGGTACGCAACCGCGCGCCCTCCGCGAGGCTTGACCCGGCGTCGACGATCAACGCGGTGCCGTCCCCCACGACCAGCCCCGCCGTGCAGTCCCACACCGGAAGCCGGCACCTGCCGACCCCCGACGCCAGCCGCTGCCACCCCAGCTCTTCCCAAGTCACCGTCATAGGGCGACGCTAGCCAAGAGACCACCGCCGAGCACGGCGGACCTGGCCCGGCCTTGCCCGGGGCGTACCCCACCGCCGTACACTGGGCCGGGGACGGCTGGCACTCGGACGGACAGAGTGCCAGGAAATGCGCCAAGGGGCACGACTTCTGGAGGTGTGCGCGAGATGCTGAGTGAACGCAGGCTTCAGGTGCTGCGCGCCATCGTCCAGGACTACGTCGGGACCGAGGAGCCGGTCGGGTCGAAGGCCCTGACCGAGCGGCACAACCTCGGTGTCTCCCCGGCAACCGTGCGCAACGACATGGCGGCCCTGGAGGACGAGGGCTTCATCGCCCAGCCGCACACCAGCGCCGGGCGCATCCCGACCGACAAGGGCTACCGGCTGTTCGTCGACAAGCTCGCCGGCGTCAAGCCGATGACCCCGCCCGAGCGGCGCGCCATCCAGAACTTCCTGGACGGCGCCGTCGACCTCGACGACGTCGTGGCACGCACCGTACGGCTGCTCGCGCAGCTCACCCGGCAGGTCGCCGTCGTGCAGTACCCGTCCCTGACCCGGTCCACCGTCCGGCATGTCGAGCTGCTCTCGCTCGCCCCCGCGCGCCTGATGCTCGTCCTGATCACGGACACCGGCCGGGTCGAGCAGCGCATGATCGACTGCCCGGCGCCGTTCGGCGAGAGCTCGCTGGCGGATCTACGCGCGCGGCTCAACAGCCGCGTCGCGGGCCGGCGCTTCACCGATGTGCCCCGGCTCGTCGAGGACCTCGCCGAGGCCTTCGACATCGAGGACCGCGGCACCGTCTCGACCGTGCTCTCCACCCTCCTGGAGACGCTCGTCGAGGAGAACGAGGAGCGGCTGATGATCGGCGGCACCGCCAATCTCACCCGCTTCGGACATGACTTCCCCCTCACCATCCGGCCCGTTCTGGAGGCGCTCGAGGAGCAGGTCGTGCTCCTCAAGTTGCTTGGCGAGGCCGGGGATTCGGGCATGACCGTGCGCATCGGGCACGAGAACGCCTACGAGGGACTCAACTCCACGTCTGTCGTGTCGGTGGGCTACGGTTCGGGCGGCGAGGCAGTCGCCAAGCTCGGCGTGGTCGGACCGACCCGCATGGATTACCCGGGAACGATGGGAGCGGTACGCGCAGTGGCACGTTACGTCGGACAGATCCTGGCGGAGTCGTAAGTGGCCACGGACTACTACGCCGTGCTCGGCGTGCGTCGCGACGCGTCGCAGGAAGAGATCAAGAAGGCCTTCCGGCGGCTCGCCCGCGAGCTGCACCCGGACGTCAACCCGGATCCGAAGACCCAGGAGCGGTTCAAGGAGATCAACGCCGCTTACGAGGTGCTGTCGGACCCGCAGAAGAAGCAGGTCTACGACCTCGGCGGCGACCCGCTGTCCCAGGCGGGCGGCGCGGGCGCCGGCGGCTTCGGCGCGGGTGGCTTCGGGAACTTCTCGGACATCATGGACGCGTTCTTCGGTACGGCGTCCCAGCGCGGTCCGCGCTCGCGCACCCGGCGCGGCCAGGACGCGATGATCCGGCTGGAGATCGAGCTCGACGAGGCGGCCTTCGGCACGACGAAGGACATCCAGGTCGACACGGCCGTCGTCTGCAACACCTGTAACGGTGAGGGCGCGGCGCCGGGGACCTCCGCCCAGACATGTGACATGTGCCGCGGCCGCGGTGAGGTGTCGCAGGTGACCCGGTCCTTCCTGGGCCAGGTCATGACGTCCCGCCCCTGCCCGCAGTGCCAGGGCTTCGGCACGGTGGTGCCGACGCCGTGTCCCGAGTGTGCCGGTGACGGCCGCGTACGGTCCCGCCGGACCCTGACGGTCAAGATCCCGGCCGGTGTCGACAACGGCACGCGGATCCAGCTCGCCGGCGAGGGCGAGGTCGGGCCGGGTGGCGGTCCCGCCGGTGACCTGTACGTCGAGATCCACGAGCTGCCGCATTCGACCTTCCAGCGGCGCGGTGACGATCTGCACTGCACGGTGACGATCCCGATGACCGCGGCGTCGCTCGGCACGAAGGTGCCGTTGGAGACGCTGGACGGGATGGAGGAGGTCGACATCCGGCCCGGCACCCAGTCCGGTCAGTCGATCCCGCTGCACGGGCGCGGTGTGACGCATCTGCGCGGTGGCGGGCGCGGCGACCTCGTCGTGCACGTCGAGGTGCAGACCCCCAACAAGCTGGACCCCGAGCAGGAGCGGTTGCTGCGGGAGCTGGCCAAGCTGCGGGGTGAGGAGCGGCCGCAGGGGCAGTTCCAGCCCGGGCAGCAGGGGTTGTTCTCGCGGTTGAAGGACGCGTTCAACGGTCGCTGAGCCTGCGGGGCGTCCTGGTCCAGGCCAAGGGTCAGACCCGATTCGGACTTGTTCGGAGGACGTGACAACATGCCGTCATGTCCTCCGCGCTGACCGATCTCTTCCCGCGCCCGATCGTGCAGGCCCCCATGGCGGGCGGCGTCTCCGTCCCGCAGCTCGCGGCTGCCGTGTCCGAGGCCGGGGGGCTCGGGTTTCTCGCCGCCGGGTACAAAACCGCCGACGGGATGTACCAGGAGATCAAGCAGCTGCGGGGGCTGACTCAGCGGCCCTTCGGCGTCAACCTGTTCATGCCGCAGCCCGAGTACGCCGACCCCGCGGCCGTCGACGTCTACGCTCATCAGCTGGCCGGTGAGGCCGCCTGGTACGAGGTCGAGCTCGGGGACCGCGACAGCGGGCGGGACGACGGCTACGACGCCAAGCTCGCCGTGCTGCTCGACAACCCGGTGCCCGTCGTCTCCTTCCACTTCGGCGTGCCCAGCGGTGACGTACTGGAGTCCCTGCGCCGCGCCGGCACCTTCACCCTGGTCACCGCCACCACGCCGGACGAGGCCCTCGCCGTGGAGCGGGCCGGCGCCGACGCGGTGATCGTGCAGGGCGTCGAGGCCGGCGGCCATCAGGGCACCCATCGCGACAACCCCGAGACCGACGGCAGCGGCATCGGACTGCTGTCGCTCATCGCCCAGGTGCGCGAGACGGTCGGCCTTCCCCTCGTCGCCGCCGGCGGCATCATGCGCGGCAGCCAGATCGCCGCCGCCCTCGCGGCCGGCGCCAGCGCCGCACAGCTCGGCACCGCGTTTCTCGCCACGCCGGAGTCCGGCGCCAACGCCCTGCACAAGCAGGCGCTGACCAACCCGCTGTTCGTCCGGACCGAGCTGACGCGCGCCCTCTCCGGACGCCCCGCGCGCGGTCTCGTCAACCGCTTCATGCGCGAGCACGGACCGTACGCCCCCGCCGCCTACCCCGAGATCCACCACCTCACCTCGCCGCTGCGCAAGAAGGCCGCCACGTCCGGCGACCCGCAGGGCATGGCCCTGTGGGCGGGCCAGGGGCACCGTATGGCCCGTGAACTGCCCGCCGGGCAGCTCGTGGAGGTCCTGGCCGCCGAACTGGACGTCGCGTCGACAGCGTTGTCGGCGTTCCCGCGGGGCGGTGCCGCCCGATGACCGCGCCGGTGTTCGTCGTCGAGTCGCTGGAGCGGGCCGCGCTGTCCGGAAGCGAGTACGTGCTCGACGGGCCCGAGGGACGGCACGCGGTCTCGGTGAAGCGGCTGCGGACCGGCGAGGAGGTCGTCCTCACCGACGGGCACGGGCGCTGGGCCGAGGGTGTGGTCAAGGCGGCCGAGGGCAAGGACCGGCTGGTGCTGGACCTGGGCGCGGTGGCCGAGGAGCCGCCGGAGCTGCCCCGGATCACCGTCGTCCAGGCCCTGCCCAAGGGCGACCGCGGTGAGCTGGCCGTCGAGACCATGACCGAGACCGGCGTCGACGCGATCGTGCCGTGGGCGGCCGCCCGGTGCATCACGCAGTGGAAGGGCGAGCGGGGCGCCAAGGCCCTCGGCAAGTGGCGGGCCACCGCGCGCGAGGCCGGCAAGCAGTCACGCCGGGTGCGCTTCCCGGAGGTCGCGGACGCGGCGACGACCAAGCAGGTCGCGGCACTTCTCGCCGGGGCCGACTTCGCCGCCGTACTGCACGAGGACCGCGACTACGGCAGCGAGCCGCTCGCGACGGCCGAACTGCCCGACGAGGGCGAGATCGTACTCGTCGTCGGACCCGAAGGCGGCGTGGCGCCCGAGGAGTTGGCCCTCTTCGAGGAGGCGGGGGCGAAGGCGTACCGTCTGGGCCGTACCGTCCTGCGCACCTCCACCGCCGGAACCGCGGCGACAGCACTGCTGCTCGGCCGCACCGGCCGCTGGTCCTGACCCCGGGAGGGCCGTCCGCCGGGGAACTCGCCCAAGTACGGCTGCCGTACGGGTGCTGCGCGTGGACGATCTGGACCAGCGCCCAGCCGTTCGGCTTCCCTGGCCCCCTCCCTCGCGGAACGAAAGAGCGAGAGCACGGAGTGGCCGTATGTGCCCTACCGTGTCGGCCGGGACAGTGGCAAGCTGCCCTCCCATGGGGGCGTTCAGGAGGATTTGGGGTCGTACGGATCGCCGCATGTCCGTGGCGCGCGTGGCCGGTGCGGCCGGGCTCGCGGTGGTCGCCGTCGGCGGGGTGGCCGGCTGTGATCCGGGTGGGCTGAGCGCCGCGACCGTGGCGTTCACGACCGATCAGACCGTGACCGCGGAGCTGGAGCGGCAGAAGGCCGATGTGCAGTGGCTCAACTGCACCGGCTCGTACGACGGCGGTGGCGGGAAGAGTTCGGCGACGGCCAGTGAGAACACCGTGGTCAAGGTCGACTGTGAGGGGGAGACCGGCGACGGCAAGGACATCACCGTCACCGGGCGGATCACCCGGGCCGTCAGCGGCTCCTGTGTGCGCGGGGACCTCGTCGCCAAGATCGACGGCAAGCAGTGGTTCCATGTCAACGGGCTGGGCAACTGCGACGCCACGCCCTCGCCCGTCAATCCGGGCGGTGGCGGCGGTCAGCAGCCCGGTCCCACCGTCACGGTGACCGTCACCAAGACCGTCTACTGCAAGGAGCACCCGAACTGCTGGCCGGAGGGCAAGTGACCGCGTCCCCCGCGGGAGTTCGGGGATGTGATCCAAGTGATCCAAAGGGCTGTTCGCGCACGCCGCCCTTGCTTAGGGTGATCAGGTGACACAGCCCGCGACGTCTGTTCCGGATCCGGCCGCACACTCCTCGGCCGCACACCCCGCACCCTCCTCGGCCGCACACCCCGCGCCCTCGTATCTGCGGTATCCGCATCTGCATGGCGACCTGGTCGCCTTCACCGCCGAGGACGACGTATGGCTCGCCCCGCTCGACGGCGGCCGGGCCTGGCGGGTCAGCGCCGACAACGTGCCGGTCACCCGGCCGCGCATCTCGCCCGACGGTACGACCGTCGCCTGGACCTCGACCCGCGACGGCGCCCCCGAGGTGCATATCGCGCCGGTCGACGGCGGGCCCTCCAAGCGCCTTACCCACTGGGGGAGTTGGCAGACCCGGGTGCGCGGCTGGACCCCGGACGGCCAGGTCCTCGCGATCAGTACCTGGGGCCAGGCGGGCAGCCGCCGCACCTGGGCCCACACGGTCCCGCTCGACGGCGGTCCCGCCACCACCCTGCCGTACGGCCCCGTCGGCGATGTCGTGCACGGGCCGCACCTGGTGCTCGCCTCGGCCCCGATGGGGCTGGAGGCGGCCCGGTGGAAGCGCTACCGGGGCGGCACGGCGGGCAAGTTGTGGATCGACCGGGACGCCCGCGACGGGGAAGGCGGCGGGGAGTTCGTACGGCTGCACGAGGAGCTGGACGGAAACCTCGAAGATCCCGTGTGGGTGGGGGAGCGGATCGCCTTTCTCTCCGACCACGAGGGAGTGGGAGCTCTCTACTCCTCCCTCGCCGACGGGTCCGACCTTCGGCGGCACACACCCATCGACGGCTTCTACGCCCGGCACGCGGCGAGCGACGGCACCCGCGTCGTCCACGCCTCCGCCGGTGAGCTGTGGCTCCTCGACGACCTCGACGGCGCCGAGCCGCGCCGGCTCGACATCCGGCTCGGCGGACAGCGCACCGACCGGCAGCCGTACGCGCTGAGCGCCGCCCGCGCGTTCGGGGAGGCCGCCCCCGACCACACCGCCCGCGGCAGCGCGGTCGCCGTCCGCGGCGCCGTGCACTGGGTCACCCACCGCTCCGGCCCCGCCCGCGCGCTCGCCGCCGAGCCCGGCGTACGGGCCCGGCTGCCGCGCACCTTCCGGGCGGAGGGCGAGGAGTGGGTGGTGTGGGTGACGGACGCGGAGGGCGACGACGCCCTGGAGTTCGCCCCCGCGACCGGCCTCGCGCCCGGGGCCACCCCGCGCAGGCTGGCCGCCGGGCAGCTCGGGCGGGTGCTGGAGCTCGCCATGGCACCCGACGGGAGCCGGGCGGCGGTCGCCGCGCACGACGGCCGGGTACTGCTCGTCGAGCGGGAGAGCGGCGAGGTGCGCGAGGTCGACCGCAGCGTCGACGGCGATGTGTCCGGGCTGGTCTTCTCGCCCGACTCGGCCTGGCTCGCCTGGTCGCACCCCGGCCCGCGCCCGCTGTGCCAGCTCAAGCTCGCCAACACCACCGACCTGTCGGTCTCCGAGGCGACCCCGCTGCGCTTCCAGGACTACGCGCCCGCGTTCACGCAGGACGGCAAGCACCTGGTGTTCCTGTCCACCCGGGCCTTCGACCCGGTCTACGACGAGCACGTCTTCGACCTCGCCTTCGTGGTCGGCTCCCGCCCGCACCTGATCACCCTCGCCGCGACCACCCCGTCCCCCTTCGGCCCGCAGCGCCACGGCCGCCCCTTCGACGCGCCGGACAAGGACGAGACGCCCGACAGCGAGGGCACCCCGACCACCCGCATCGACCTCGAAGGGCTCGCCGACCGGATCGTGCCATTCCCGGTCGAGGCCGCCCGCTACACGCATCTGCGGGCCGCGAAGGACGGCGTGCTGTGGCTGCGGCACCCCGTGCGCGGCGCGCTCGGTGCCGCCCGGGCCACCCCCGACGACCCCGAGCCCAAGACCGAGCTGGAGCGCTACGACCTCCTCCAGCGGCGCGTCGAGCATCTCGCCGACGACGCCGACGACTTCGAGGTCAGCGGCGACGGCAAACGGGTGCTGCTGTGGACCGAGGGCAGGCTCAAGGTCGTACCGAGCGACCGGCGGGCCTCCGGCGACGACGACAGCGACTCGAACATCACCGTGGACCTGACCCGGGTACGTCAGAGGGTCGACCCGGCGGCCGAGTGGCGGCAGATGTTCGACGAGGCCGGCCGCATCATGCGGGACCACTTCTGGCGGCCGGACATGAGCGGCGTGGACTGGGCGGGCGTACTGGACCGCTACCGCCCCCTGCTCGACCGGGTGGCGACCCACGACGACCTGATCGACCTGCTGTGGGAGGTGCAGGGCGAGCTGGGCACCTCGCACGCCTACGTCGCCGGGCGCGGCGGGTACGGCGGCGGGGCCCGGCAGGGGCTGCTCGGCGCCGACATCTCCCGCCACGCGGACGGCAGTTGGCGTATCGACCGGATCCTGCCGTCGGAGACCTCCGACCCCGAGGCACGGGCGCCGCTGGCCGCGCCCGGGGTCGCGGTGCGGGCGGGGGACGCGATCGTGGCGGTGGCCGGGATGCCGGTGGATCCGGTGACCGGGCCCGGCCCGCTGCTCGTCGGTACGGCCGGCAAGGCGGTGGAGCTGACCATCTCGCCGGCCGGGGGCGGTGAGGCACGGCACGCGGTCGTGGTGCCGATCGCCGACGAGCAGCCGTTGCGCTACCACGCGTGGGTGGCGGACCGGCGGGCGTACGTCCATGAGAAGTCCGGCGGGCGGCTCGGCTATCTCCACGTCCCGGACATGCAGGCGCCGGGGTGGGCCCAGATCCACCGTGACCTCAGGGTCGAGGTGGCGCGGGAGGGACTCGTCGTGGACGTCCGCGAGAACGGCGGCGGGCACACCTCCCAGCTGGTCGTGGAGAAGCTGGCGCGAAAGATCGTCGGCTGGGAACTGCCGCGCGGAATGCGGCCGTACAGCTATCCGCAGGACGCTCCGCGCGGGCCCGTGGTGGCGGTGGCGGACGAGTTCTCGGGGTCGGACGGGGACATCGTCAACGCGGCGATCAAGGCGCTGGGGCTCGGACCGGTGGTGGGGACGCGGACGTGGGGCGGCGTGATCGGCATCGACAGCCGGTACCAGCTGGTCGACGGCACGCTGATCACCCAGCCGAAGTACGCCATCTGGCTGGAGGGGTACGGCTGGGACGTGGAGAACCACGGCGTCGACCCGGACGTGGAGGTGGTCCAGCGGCCGCAGGACTGGGCGGCGGGCCGGGACGCCCAGCTGGACGAGGCGATCCGGATAGCGCTGGAGGGGCTGGAGACCAGTCCCGCGAAGACGCCGCCGACCCTGCCGACCCAGTAGGGGCGCGGGGCCGTACCGATGTGCGGCTCCGCCGCGTGGGCGCGACCAGCCACCGATCACCGCGGCCGACGACGATACGATGCCTGACGTAAACCACGCGCCCGACCCCCGGAGGGAACATGGCAGGGGAGCCGCAGGACGACTGTCTGTTCTGCAAGATCGTCGAGGGACATGTTCCGGCGACGATCGTGCGGGAGTCGGGGACGACCGTCGCGTTCCGCGACATAAACCCCCAGGCGCCCACCCACGTCCTGATCATCCCCAAGGCGCACTACCCGGACGCCGCCGCGCTCGCCACCGCCGAACCGACGCTCGCCGCGGACGTCCTGCGCGAGGCCCAGGTCGTCGCCGACGAGGAAAAGCTGGAGAGCTACCGCATCGTGTTCAACACGGGCACCGGCGCCGGCCAGACCGTCTTCCACGCCCACGCCCACATCCTGGGCGGCCGCGGCATGCAGTGGCCCCCCGGCTAGGTCGAAGTCGTCGTGTCCGTACGTGAGTTGGTCGTTCTCGGGACAGCGAGCCAGGTCCCGACCCGGCACCGGAACCACAACGGGTATCTGTTGCGGTGGGACGGCGAGGGGTTTCTCTTCGATCCCGGCGAGGGCACACAGCGGCAGATGCTGCGTGCGGGAGTGGCCGCCCATGATCTGAACCGGATCTGCGTCACCCACTTCCACGGCGACCACTCGCTGGGGCTCGCCGGGGTCATCCAGCGGATCAACCTCGACAAGGTTCCGCACCCCGTCACCGCGTACTACCCGCGTTCCGGGCAGCGCTTCTTCGACCGGCTGCGGTACGCCACCGCCTACCGCGAGACCGTCGACATCGCACAGGTCCCGATCAGCTCCGACGGCGTCATCGCCGACACCGGCGGCTACACGCTGCACACCGCCCGGCTCTCGCACCCCGTCGAGTCGTACGGCTATCGCCTCGTCGAGCCCGACGGCCGCCGCATGCTGCCCGAACGGCTCGCCGCGCACGGCATCAAGGGGCCGGACGTCGGGCGGCTCCAGCGGGAAGGGGCGCTGGGCGGGGTCTCGCTGGACGACGTGAGCGAGATCCGGCGCGGGCAGCGGTTCGCGTTCGTCATGGACACCCGGCTGTGTGACGGGGTGTACACCCTCGCTGACGGCTGCGACATGCTCGTCATCGAGTCCACCTTCCTGGCGGAGGACGCCGAACTCGCCGCCGAGCACGGGCATCTGACCGCCGGTCAGGCCGCCCGTGTCGCGCTCGACTGCGGCGTGCGGCATCTCGTGCTCACCCACTTCAGCCAGCGCTACACCGACCCCGACGAGTTCGAGCGGCAGGCACGCGACGCCGGCTTCGACGGGGAGCTGACCGTGGCCCACGACCTGCTGCGGGTGCCGCTGCCGAAGCGTCGATAGCATCGCCGTACGATGCTCCGATGCCCCTCCCGACCGCAGAACTGCACCTCCACATCGAAGGCACCCTCGAACCCGAGCTCGCCTTCGAACTGGCCGCCCGTAACCGCGTCGAGCTCCCGTACGGCGACGCCGAAGAGCTCCGCAAGGCCTACCAGTTCGAGGACCTCCAGTCCTTCCTGAACCTGTACTACGAGCTCATGGCCGTCCTGCGCACCGAGCAGGACTTCGCGGACCTCGCGAACGCCTACCTCGCCCGCGCCGCCGCCCAGGGCGTAAGGCACGCGGAGATCTTCTTCGACCCGCAGGCGCACACCAAGCGCGGGCTGGAGCTGGGCACGGTCGTCGAGGGGCTGTGGCGGGCGCTGGGGAGCAGCGAGGCGAACCACGGGGTCTCCACCCGGCTCATCATGTGCTTCCTGCGCGACGACTCCGCCGAGTCGGCCATGGACACGCTGCGCGCCGCCGAGCCGTATCTCGACCGGATCACCGGCATCGGCCTCGACTCGGCCGAGGTCGGGCATCCGCCGGTGAAGTTCCGCGAGGTGTACGAGGCCGCCGCCGCGCTCGGCCTGCGGCGCGTCGCGCACGCGGGCGAGGAGGGGCCGCCCGCGTACATCACCGAGGCCCTCGACGTCCTCGGCGTCGAGCGCGTCGACCACGGGCTGCGGTGCATGGAGGACCCGGCGCTGGTCGAGCGGCTGGTGCGGGAGCGGGTGCCGCTGACCCTGTGCCCGCTGTCGAACGTGCGGCTGCGCACCGTCGACACCCTCGCCGACCATCCCCTGCCCGCCATGCTCGACGCCGGGCTGATGTGCACGGTCAACTCCGACGACCCGGCCTACTTCGGCGGGTACGCCGGCGACAACTTCGACGCCGTACGGCAGACCCTCGGCCTGACCGGGGAACGGCTCCGGGAACTCGCCCGCAACTCGTTCCTCGCCTCCTTCCTGGAGGACGACGAGGAGCTGCGGGCGCGGTACCTGGCCGAGGTGGAGGCCTACGAGTTCACGTAGCCGGGGTCAGGCGGTCGGGTGCGGCCGGGGTGGCTTCGACGGTGTCCAACGGGATCTCGACGACTTCCACGACCTCGATGCCCTCGGCGATCTCGACCGTCCTCCGGGAGCTCCGGCTGCCGAGCGCCACGACCGTCATCGGTACGGCGATCACCAGCAGCCCCATCGCGAGGACCGCGCCCATCGCCGGGAACCCGGCCCACGCCGACAGCAAGCTCCCGGCCAGCGGTCCCGCCGCCGTGCCCAGCGAAGACGCCGAGCCGACGAGGACCGCCCAGCGGCCGCGCGCGTCGAGGGAGGCGGCGAGGCCGATGACGTACGACAGGACGATCGGGTAGAGCGTGTTCCAGGCGATCTCGCCGGTCGCGAAGGTCTTCAGGTCCGTGGCGGACGCGCTCACCGCGATACAGGCCGCGATGAGGACCGTACCGCCGCCGATCGGCAGTGCACGGCCGAGGCGTGGGCCGAGCGCGCCGGCACCCGTCACGCCCAGCAGCCCGGCGCCGAGCGCCACGGCGAACACCGCGCCGACCGTGGTTTCGGTCAGCTGCGCCTGCGTCAGCCCGATCCGGCCGCTGACGCCCCACAGGGAGTTCTGGGCGAGGGACCAGCACAGCATGCACACGGCGAGGACCAGGCCGGGGCGGCGGTGCGGGAGGCGGGAGGCGGGCCGCGCCTGCGGTTGCGGGGCGCTGCCCGACGGCAGACGGCCCGTCAGCGGCCATACGGCGAGCGCGGTGAGGGCGATCGCGGCCAGGGGCTGGCCATGGCCGGGGCCGAGGTGCGGGACCGTCAGATAGACGGCCCCCGCGAGGGCGGAGACGCCGAGCAGGCCGACCGTGGTGGCCCGGTGCGGGTCGGGCTGGGCGGCGATGCGGGTGGCGGCGACCGCGGTGGCCGTACCGGAGCCGAAGCCGCCGAGCAGCACGCCCAGGACGACGGCCGGGACGGAGTGCGCGAGGGCCGCGCCGCCGTAGCCGAGCAGGGCCAGGGCGAGGCCGAAGCGGGCCAGCCGGCGGGCGCCGATCCGCTCGACGCGGGAGGCCAGCAGGAAGCCCGCCGACGCCGAACTCAGCAGCAGCGCGCTGCCGACTGCGCCCGCCTGGGTGGGGGAGAGCGGAAGTCCGGAATCGAGCCTGCCGACGACCGTCGGCAGCAGATACGGGGCGAGGTACCCGGCCGTGAAAAGGGCGACGAGGGGCCAGGGGGTGGTGCGGGGGGCGAACACGGGCGTTCCCAGGGCATGCGAAAGGAGCGGCTCAGAAGGGGGAGGGGCGCAGGCCGTCGACGGACAGGAACGCGCGGGCAATTTGTATCAAGCCAGGGGAGGCGCGAAAAAGCGGGGGCGGTGTGATCTGAGGCACGTTCTGTTTGGGATGGGGCGAGCCGGGTAGAAGTGCCGCCCTCCTGAGCCCTCCTCGGCTTGTGCGGGCGCTCTCACCTGCGCCAGTGCACCGCCCCGCGCCCGCCGCCCCCGCCGGGAACCGTCGCCTCGATCTTCGCCCTGATCTCCCGCATCACCGCGACGATTCGCTCCTCGTGCTCGGCCGACAGCCGCGCCACCGGCACCGAGCAGCTGATCGCGTCCTGGACCGGGGAGTCGTAGCGCAGGGCGAAGCCGAAGCCGACGATGCCGGGGACGCCCTCCTCGCGGTCGACCGACCAGCCGCGTGCCCGCACCTCGGCGAGGTCCGCGGCGAGAGAGGCGCGAGTGGTGTGGGAGTTGGGGGTGAGGGCCTGGTACGGGCCCTCGGGGAGGTCGGAGTCGGGGCGTTCGGCGAGCAGTGCCTTGCCGAGGGCGCCCGCATGTGCCGGGAGGCGCCGGCCGACCCTGCTGATCGTCCTGAGGTACTCGTGCGACTCGCGCGTCGCCAGATACGCCACGTCCCGGCCGTCCAGCCGCCCCATGTGGATCGTCTCGCCCAGCGCGTCGGACGCCTCGTCGAGATACGGGCGTACGACGCGGACGCGCGGGTCGGAGTCGAGGTAGCTGGTGCCGGTGAGCAGGGCGTGGATGCCGATGCCGTAGAGGGAGCCGGTGACGTCGGTGCGGACCCAGCCGCGCGAGATCAGGGTCTGGAGCAGCGCGTACATGGAACTGCGCGGCACGGCCAGTTCGTCGGCCAGCTCCTGGAGACGCGCCGGGCGGTCACCGCGCGCGGCGAGGAGTTCCAGCAGCTCGACCGTCCGCGCCGCGGACTTCACCTCGCGGACGCCGCCTGTCTCTGACATGGGCCGATGGTAATCGGGCCGACCGTGGCATTGACGGTCCTGGTTCGCCTATCTAATCTCGATTCTCATACGTGGATGAGATCTACATGGGAAGACGGCGAGAGGTGGCGAGGGGGATGACGAGGGCGATGACGAGGGTGAGCCTCGATACGGACACGGCCCGGCGTCTGCGGGACGGCATGGCGCAGGGAGTGCTGTCGTTCCCGCTCACGAGCTTCCACGAGGACGGCTCGCTCGACCCGGACGGCTTCCGCGCCTATGTCGCCGACCGGCTGGCCACCGCCCCCGGCGCCCTCTTCCCCGCCTGCGGCACTGGCGAGTTCTTCTCGCTGGACGAGGACGAGTACCGCCAGGTCGTCTCGATCGCCGTCGAGGAGGCGGGCGGGCGTGTGCCCGTCGTCGCCGGGACCGGGTACGGCTGGGCGCAGGCCGTCCGCTTCGCGCGTATCGCCGAGGAGGCCGGCGCCGACGCCCTCCTGGTCCTGCCGCACTATCTGATCGCCGCGCCGCAGGACGGCCTGGTCGCCCAGCTGGAGCAGATCGCGGCCCGTACCCGCCTCCCGCTCATCGCCTACCAGCGCGGTCAGGTCGCCTTCACGGTCGGGTCGTTCAAGCGGGTCGCCGGCATCCCGGGCGTCATCGGCCTCAAGGACGGCCACAGCGACCTCGACCGGCTCCAGCGCCTCACCCTCGCCGCCCCCGAGGACTTCCTCTTCTTCAACGGCGCCCTCACCGCCGAGGTCCAGGCCCGCGCCTACGCCGCCGTCGGCGTCCCCGCCTACTCCTCCGCCGTGCACGCCTTCGCCCCCGAGATCGCGAACGCCTTCTTCGGCGCCCTCGCCGACGGCGAGCACGGCACGGTCGACAAGCTGCTGCGCGGCTTCTACGTCCCGTTCGTGGAGCTGCGCGACCGGGTGCCCGGATACTCCGTGTCCCTGGTGAAGGCCGCGGCCCGGCTGCGCGGCCACCCCGTCGGCCCCGTACGCGCCCCGCTCACCGACCCGTCGGCCGCCGACCTGGCCGACCTGCGCACCCTGCTCGCCACCGGACTGGACCTCGTGGGAGCCGCCCCGTGAACCTCACCATCACGGACGTCCGCCTGACCCCGATCCTGGTCGCCGGCTCGGACGGCCTGCGCTCACCTGGGACCTCGCCCGCCTGGCCCTCGCCGACCCGACCCGCCCCGCCCCGAGGGATCGGGCGGCCCCGGCCCTGATCAGCCGCTCGGCCGGCCGGCGTCAGCCAGGGGCGTGGCTCGGTCGGTGACGAGGCGGGGCTCGGGGCAAGATCGTGGTGGCGTTGTCGGTGGTGTGGTGCAGACTGGCCAGATCCGCATCACGTCAGGGAGCGCACCGTGACCACGCCCACCGCGCCCACCGGAAAGGGGCCCTCGGCGACGAGGCCGTACCGCAGGGCCCAGGTCGACCCCCTCGTCGGCCTGCGCGCGCCCGCCGACCCGCCCTGGGACGTGTATCTCACGGGCACGGTCTTCCTGGACATCATCTTCACCGGGCTCGACTCGGCCCCGGTGCGCGGGACGGAGTCCTGGGCGCGCGGGATGGGCTCCAGCCCCGGCGGTGTGGCGAACATGGCCACCGCCCTGGCCCGCCTCGGCCTGCGGACGTCCCTCGCGGCCGCCTTCGGCGACGACCACTACGGCGACTACTGCTGGGACGCGCTGGAACAGGGCGAGGGCATCGACCTCTCGCCGTCGCGCACGGTCCCGGGCTGGCACTCGCCGGTGACGGTCTCGATGGCGTACGAGGGGGAGCGCACCATGGTCTCCCACGGCCACGAGCCGCCCCCGGAGGAGCCCGCGCCGGACTGCCCGCCCCGCGCGCGGGCCGCCGTGGCCTCGCTGGTGCCGGGCATCCGCGCCCCCTGGATCGCCCAGGCCGCGAGCAAGGGCGCCCGTATCTTCGCCGACGTCGGCTGGGACGACACCGGGGCGTGGGACCTGGCGGGGCTGGCGGACCTGGAGCACTGCGAGGCATTCCTGCCGAACGCGCAGGAGGCGATGCGGTACACGGGCACCGACTGCCCCCGCAAGGCGGCCCACGCCCTGACCGCGCACGTCCCGCTGGCGGTGGTCACCCTCGGCGCGGAGGGCGCGTACGCGGTGGACGGCAGGACCGGGGAGACGGCCGAGGTCCCCGCCATCGCCGTGGAGGCGCTGGACCCGACGGGCGCCGGTGACGTCTTCGTGGCCGGCTTCGTCACCGGCACCCTGGCCGACTGGCCCCTGGCGGACCGCCTGGCCTTCGCGGGCCTGACCGCCGCCCTCTCGGTGCAGGAGTTCGGCGGCTCCCTGTCCGCCCCCGGCTGGGCCGAGATCGGCGCATGGTGGCGCCAGGTCCAGTCCCTCGACCGGCAGGACCCCGAGGCCCTGCGCCGGTACGCGTTCCTGGCGGACCTGGTGCCGAAGGAGGCGGGAAGACCTTGGCCGCTGCGCAGGGCGGTGCCGACGATCGGCTTCAGACGGTCGGCGTGAGAGCGGCCGTGGCCGGGCTCAGCTCGGCGTCGCCGGCGTCAGCACCACGAAGTCCGCGTTCGACGGATCCAGGCACACCGCCAGCCGGCCGACGCCCTCCGCGTCGTCCGGGCCCATCTGCACACTGCCGCCGTTCTCGGTGACCTTGGCGACCGCCGCGTCGCAGTCGTCGACATTGAAGACCGGGTGCCAGTAAGGCCGCCCGTTCGCCAGCGCGAGGTTCTCCGCGGGCAGCTCCATCAGGCCGCCCTGCATACGGTCCTCGGGCAGCCCGGCCGGCGTGATGAGGGTGTACGCGCCTCCGCCGCCCGGCAGTTCCATATCGCTGTACTGCCAGCCGAAGACCTCGCCGTAGAACTCCTTCGAGGCCGCGGCGTCGCTCGTGTACAGCTCGGTCCAGGACAGCGAGCCCGTCTCGTCCGCCAGCTCGAAGCCCGAGTTCTTCCCCGGCTGCCACACGGCGAACTGCCCGCCCAGCGGATCGTTGAACTGCGCCATCCGCCCCCAGTCCTCGAGGTCCATCGGCGCCACCCGTACCGTGCCGCCCGCGCCCTGCACGGCCTGCGCCGCGGCGTCCGCGTCGGTGACGGTGTAGTAGATCATCCAGGCCGACCGCGCCCCCTCCTCGGTGAGCTTGCCGAGCCCGGCGACGGTCTTGCCGTCCTTCTTGAACATCCCGCCTTCGAATTCCTCCCCCTCGCCCATGGACTCGTACTCCCAGCCGAGCACCGCACCGTAGAAGGCCGCGGAGGACCGTACGTCGGGGGCGCCGAGGTCGAGCCAACAGGGGGAGCCGGGGGCCTGGTCGGTGGTGATCATGACGATTCCCTTCCGCCGATCCGGTATCCCCTCAGCCTGACACCCGGCACTGACAATCGCCCGTCGGATGCGCACGGCGCGGGTGACGAACACCGCCCTCCCGGCTGGGATCTCAGCCCGCCGTCACCGTCGTACGCACCGCCCCGTCCGGCCCCGCCACCAGCACCGGCGTCCCAGGACCGCCGAGATCGCGCACCGCGGCCCGGTCCTCGTCCGACGCGCCCTCGGCCTCCGTCACGACCGCCGCCGCCTCCAGCGACGTCGCTCCCGACGCCACCGCCATCGCCACCGCCGTGCGCAGCGCGCTCAGCTTCAGGGAGTCCAGGGCGACGGTCCCGGCGACATACGTCCGCCCCGTCTCGTCCCGTACGGCCGCACCCTCGGGCACGCCGTTGCGGGCCCGCGCGGAACGGGCCAGGGTGACGATCTTGCGGTCCTCGGGGTCAAGCGCGCTGTTGTCGGTCATGACGTGAGCATACGTAGCGCCACCAGCACTATCCGGCCACGGGGTACATGGCCCCGCGCCGCCCTTCCGGGGAGGCCAGCCACTCCATCTTCGCCGCCGTGTTCGCCTCGTCCAGGGGCGTGTGCAGGACGATCGACAGATCGGGCCGCACCGGCATCGTCATCACGCTCGACTCCATGCACAGCAGCCCGACCAGCGGATGCTCCAGCTCCTTGCGGATCTGCCCGGCGTCCTCGATGTCCCGCCGCTCCCACAGCGCGGTGAACTCCTCGCTGGACGCCTTCGCCTCGGACAGCACGGCCTGGAAGCCCTCGTCGTCGGGATTGGCCGAGCAGACCGCGCGGAACTGCGCGACGACCGTGGCGGCGTTCTCCTCCCAGTTCCTCGCCCGCGACCGGTACATCGGGTCGGTGAAGTAGTCGAGCAGGCAGTTCCACCGCTTGCCGGGCCGCATGCCGAGCACCGTCGCGGCCGCGTCGTTGTGCATCACGCCGTTGTAGTACTTGTCCATGATGTGCGCCGGATACGGCATCCACGCGTCCAGCAGCCGCCGCAGCCCGTCGCACATGTCCTGCTTCTCGGGCGCCACTTCGGCCACCGGCGGATTCAGCCCGGCGAGCAGATACAGATGCCGGCGCTCGGCGTTGCTCAGCCGCAGCACCCGGGCCACGGAGTCCAGCACCTGGGGCGAGACGGAGATCTCCCGCCCCTGCTCCAGCCACTGGTACCAGGAGGCGCCCACCCCGGCGAGCACCGCGACCTCCTCGCGCCGCAACCCCGGTGTACGGCGCCGCGCCCCGCCGTCGGGCAGGCCCGCCTCGCCCGGTGTCACCCGGGCCCGCCGGCTCATCAGGAACTCGCGCAGCTCGCGCCGCCGATGGCTCTTCAGCACGCCCTCGGACACGTACGGATCCCCCTCATCCCGTTGGCTGGTGGTGCCACCACCAGCACAACTTCCCGCTCCCCACGGCTATTCCGGTGCCCGCAAGCTCTTGCCCATGGCGATCGACACCACCACGTCCACTCCCACTTCCGCCCCATCACGCGACTCACTCGACACTCCCCGGATGTCGACGCGCGACAAACTCGTCCTGTTCGTCCTGTGCGCCGCCCAGTTCATGGTCGCGCTCGACTTCTCCGTCCTGAACGTCGCCCTCCCCGTCCTCGGCGCCGATCTCGGCATGAGCCCCTCGGCGCTGCAGTGGGCGGTCACGGCGTTCGCGCTGCCGTCCGGCGGCTTCCTGCTCCTGTTCGGCCGCATCGGCGATCTGTACGGCCGCCGCAGGCTGTTCCTCACCGGCCTCGCCCTGTTCGCCGCCGCCTCCGTGCTCGCGACGTTCGCCTGGGACCCGGCGTCCTTCCTCGCCGGACGCGCCCTGCAGGGCCTCGGCGCGGCGGTCATCGTCCCGACGGGCATGTCGCTGCTGACGACCACCTTCGCCGAGGGCCCCGCCCGCGACCGCGCGCTCGGCATCTCGGGGACGCTGATGTCCCTCGGCTTCACCATCGGAGTGGTCGCGGGCGGGGTTCTGACCGACGCGCTCGGCTGGCGCTCCACGATGGGCCTGCTCGCGCTCTTCGCGCTGGTCGTGCTGCCACTCGCGCCCGGCCTGCTGCCCGAGTCGCGCACCCCGCGGCGCCCGCACCTGGACGTGCCGGGCGCGGTCACCGTCACCGGCGGTCTGCTCTCCCTGATCTACGCCCTGACGACGGCCGCCGACCACGGCTTCGCCCGCGCCGACGTCATCACGACACTGATCGCCGGCCTCGCGCTCCTGGCCGCCTTCGTGGTCGTCGAGTCCCGCGCCCAGGCGCCGCTGGTCTCCCTGCCCATGCTGCGCCGCCGCACGGTGGCGTGGGGCAACCTGGGCGGGCTGATCACCTTCTCCATGATGTCGACGGTGGTGTTCGTCCTCACCCTCTACCTCCAGGAGATCCTGCACCTGTCGGCCTGGCAGACGGGCCTGGTCTTCGGTGTCCAGGGCGTCATGTCGGTGATCGCGGGCACGCTCACCCCGCGCTTCGTCAGCCGCCTCGGAGCACGCCGCACCCTGGTGGTCTCGCTCGTCGGCCAGGGCGCGTTCATCGCGGGCCTGCCGTTCCTCGACACCCACATCTGGTCCGTCTGGCTCGCCACGGCCGCCGTCTCGCTGGCGAGCATGTTCCACCTCGGCGCGATCATCTCCTACGGCCTGACGGTCACCTCCGGCGTCCCCGACGAGGAACAGGGCCTGGCCACCGGCCTGGTCACCTCGACCCAGCAGATCGGCATCACCATCGGCATCCCGCTGCTGGGCGTCCTCGCCACCACATCCGACGACCTGCTGTCCGGCACCCGCACGGTGATGGCACTGAACGCGGCGATCGTCCTGACCGCGGCGGCCCTGGTCGCCCTCGGTCTGCGCACCCGGCGGACGGCCGGCTCAGGGACGGTCGAGACGGAGCCGCTCGGCTCTAGGTAGCCCCGCCACCACGAGGTCGTACGAGTCCTCGACGAGCTCCCGGACAACGCGGTCCGGGAGCTCGCCGTCTGCCGTCACCGTGTTCCAGTGCCGCTTGTTCATGTGCCAGCCCGGGACGATCAGCCCCGGATACTCCCCGCGCAGCCGTACCGCGTCCTCCGGGTCGCACTTCAGATTGACCGTCAGCGGCCGCGCGTCCAGGTTGGTCAGGGCGAAGAGTTTGCCCAGCACCTTGAAGACCGAGGTCTCGGGGTTGAACGGGAAGTCCTCCACGCTCGCGTTGAAGGACAGGCACAGGGCGCGCAGTTCCTGAGGGGTCATACGAACGGCTCCTTGCCGGTGGTCACTGCCGTACGGCTCAAGGCCCCGTCGGTGTGCGTCACTCGTCCTGCTTCTCCATGGACTCGGCCCAGTCGACCGGCTCCACCAGAACCGTGACGATCTTGTTCCGGCGGCCGGCCGCGGCCTCCGCGGTCAGGCGCAGCTCGCGCCCGTCGGGCAGCTCGACCTGGGACGACGCCCCGGCGATCGGGACCCGGCCCAGCGCCTTGGCCAGCAGTCCGCCGACGGTCTCCACGTCCTCGTCGTCGTACTCGTCGAGGCCGTACAGCTCGCCCAGGTCGGTGATGTCCAGGCGGGCGGTGACGCGGTAGCGGTCCTCGCCCAGCTCCTCCACCGGCGGCAGCTCACGGTCGTACTCGTCGGTGATCTCGCCGACGATCTCCTCGAGGATGTCCTCGATGGTGACGATGCCCGCGGTGCCGCCGTACTCGTCGATCACGACGGCGACGTGATTGCGCTCCTTCTGCATCTCGCGCAGCAGGTCACCGGCGTTCTTGGTGTCGGGCACGAAGAACGCGGGCCGCATCGCCGTCGACACCAGCTCGCTCTCCGCGTCCCGGGAGATGTGCGTCTTGCGGGCCAGGTCCTTCAGATACACCATCCCGACCACGTCGTCCTCGCTCTCCCCGACGACCGGTATGCGCGAGAAACCGGAGCGCAGGGCGAGCGTGAGGGCCTGGCGGATGGTCTTGTAACGCTCGATGACGACGAGGTCGGTGCGCGGAACCATCACCTCCCGCACCAGCGTGTCGCCCAGTTCGAAGACCGAGTGCACCATCCGGCGCTCCTCGTCCTCGATCAGCGACTCCTTCTCGGCGAGGTCGACCAGCGCACGCAGCTCCGCCTCGGAGGCGAACGGGCCGCGGCGGAAGCCCTTGCCGGGGGTGAGGGCATTGCCGATGAGGATCAGCAGATAGGGGATCGGCCCCATGATCCGCGCGAGCGGCAGCAGGACGTACGCCGCCGCCGTCGCCGTGTTCAGCGGATGCTGGCGGCCGATGGTGCGAGGGGAGACTCCGACGGCGACGTACGACACCAGGACCATGACCGCTATGGCGACCAGCAGGGCCTCGGTGGTGCTGTCGAACTCCTTCAGGCTGGCGTAGGTCACCAGCGCGGCGGCGGCCATCTCGCAGGCCACACGCACCAGCAGCGCCACATTCAGATAGCGCGTCGGGTCGGCGGCGACCAGCGCGAGCTTCTCGCTGCCGCGCCGGCCGCTGCGTACGGCCTCCTCCGCGCGGAAGCTGGAGACGCGCGCCAGGCCCGCCTCCGCGCAGGCGGCCAGCCAGGCGACGACCACCAGGGCGATGGCACCGGAGACGAGGGGGAGGCTCATGACACGGTCGGGGCCGGGGAGGGGCCGGTCAGACCCTTCTCCGCACGCCAGCCGTCCACGATGGCGGCCTGCAGACCGAACATCTCGGCCTTCTCGTCGGGCTCCTCGTGGTCGTACCCGAGGAGATGCAGCACACCATGGACGGTGAGCAGCTGGAGCTCCTCGTCCATGGTGTGCTGGGTGGGCGCTTCCGTCCCCTGCTTCGCGGCGACCTCGGGGCACAGCACGATGTCGCCGAGCAGCCCCTGGGGCGGCTCCTCCTCGTCCTTCGAGGGCGGCCGCAGCTCGTCCATGGGGAAGGACATGACATCCGTCGGACCGGGCAGGTCCATCCACTGGATGTGGAGCTGCTCCATGGCGTCGGCGTCCACGACGATCACCGAGAGCTCGGAGAGCGGGTGGATGCGCATCCGTGCGAGTGCGTAGCGGGCGATGTCGAGGATCGCCTGCTCGTCGACCTCGGTTCCGGACTCGTTGTTGACGTCGATCGACATGGTCGCGCTGGTCTACTTCCGTTTGTTACGGGCGCCCTTGTGGGTGCCGTTCTCCGTGCCGTTGAGGCTGTCGTACTTCTCGTACGCGTCGACGATACGACCGACCAGCTTGTGCCGTACGACATCGTGGGACGTGAGCCGGGAGAAGTGGACGTCGTCGAGGCCCTCCAGGATGTCCTGGACCTGACGCAGACCCGACTTCGTACCGGTCGGCAGGTCGACCTGGGTCACGTCACCCGTGATCACGATCTTCGAGTCGAAGCCGAGGCGGGTGAGGAACATCTTCATCTGCTCGGGCGAGGTGTTCTGGGCCTCGTCCAGGATGATGAAGGCGTCGTTGAGCGTACGACCGCGCATGTACGCGAGCGGGGCGACCTCGATCGTCCCGGCCGCCATCAGCCGCGGGATCGAGTCCGGGTCCAGCATGTCGTGCAGCGCGTCGTACAGCGGGCGCAGATACGGGTCGATCTTCTCGTACAGCGTGCCGGGCAGGAAGCCGAGGCGCTCGCCGGCCTCGACCGCCGGGCGGGTCAGGATGATGCGGTTGACCTGCTTGGACTGGAGGGCCTGGACGGCCTTGGCCATGGCCAGGTAGGTCTTGCCGGTGCCCGCGGGGCCGATGCCGAAGACGATGGTGTGCTTGTCGATGGCGTCGACGTACCGCTTCTGGTTGAGCGTCTTGGGGCGGATGGTGCGGCCGCGCGAGGACAGGATGTTCTGTGTGAGCACTTCGGCAGGGGTCTCCTGGCCGTCGCCCTCCCCGTTCTCACTCGCCCGCAGCATGGCGATCGAGCGTTCCACTGCGTCCTCCGTCATCGGCTGTCCGGTGCGGAGCACCAGCATCATCTCGTCGAACAGGCGCTGTATCAGGGCGACTTCCGCGGAGTCCCCGACCGCGCTGATCTCATTGCCCCGGACGTGGATGTCGGCCGCCGGGAAGGCCTTCTCGATCACGCGCAGCAGGGAGTCGCCGGACCCCAGCACCGTCACCATGGGGTGCTGGGCGGGGACGGTGAACTGTGCTCTCGCCTGTCCCTGCGCGGGTGTGTGAGCTGTGGGTGTCTGAGTCATGGGCCGGCTCGAAGGCCTTGCTCGTCCTCCTCGATACGACTCGCCCGCCACAGGGGCGGTCTGGCGATTTCAAGGGTACGCCGGGGGACTGACAAGGCCGTAGGCCTTTTCGCAGGGCAAGTCTTCACGGCGCCGCGATGCCGCTCACGCGGGGCGCGCGCCCTGGCACGGGCCCGGATTCCTCGCCCCCGCCGCCCCTACCCATTCCCGTCCCCTGGGGGCTGCCGCCCCCAGACCCCCGCTTCGGCCCTGAACGGGCCTCGTCCTCAAACGCCGGACGGGCTGGATATCCGGTCCGGCATCGGGGGCGGGAAGTGGGGTCAGAAGCCCAGCTTGCGCAGCTGTCGGGGGTCCCGCTGCCAGTCCTTCGCGACCTTCACATGCAGGTCCAGGAAGACCGGCGTACCCAGGAGGGCCTCGATCTGCTTGCGGGACTTGATGCCGACGTCCTTCAGGCGCTTGCCCTTGGGGCCGATGACGATGCCCTTCTGGCTGGGACGCTCGATGTAGACGAAGGCGTGGATGTCGAGCAGGGGCTTGTCGGCGGGGCGGTCCTCGCGGGGGAGCATCTCCTCGACGACGACCGCGATGGAGTGCGGGAGCTCGTCCCGTACGCCCTCCAGCGCGGCCTCACGGATCAGCTCCGCGATCATGACCTGCTCGGGCTCGTCGGTGAGCTCGCCGTCGGGGTAGAGCGCCGGCCCCTCCGGCAGGAGCGGCACGATCAGGTCGGCCAGCAGGCCCACCTGTTGGTCGCCGACCGCCGAGACGGGGACGATCTCGGCCCACTCGAAGCCCAGTTCCCGGCCGAGCTGGTCGATCGCGATGAGCTGCTCGGCGAGGGTCTTGCCGTCCACGAGGTCGGTCTTCGTGACGATCGCGATCTTCGGCGTCTTCTTGATCGACGCCAGTTCCTTCGCGATGAAGCGGTCGCCGGGGCCGAGCTTCTCGTTCGCGGGCAGGCAGAAGCCGATCACATCCACCTCGGCCCAGGTGGTGCGCACGATGTCGTTGAGGCGCTCGCCGAGCAGGGTGCGCGGCTTGTGCAGTCCGGGGGTGTCCACCAGGATCAGCTGGGCGTCGGGCCGGTGCACGATCCCGCGCACCGTGTGCCGCGTCGTCTGCGGCTGGTTGGCGGTGATCGCCACCTTCTGGCCGACCAGAGCATTCGTGAGAGTGGACTTGCCCGCGTTGGGGCGGCCCACGAAGCAGGCGAAGCCGGCGCGGTGGGGTGCCTCCGACGATGCCGACGGCTCGGATGACTTGCTGCGAACGCTCATGGCGCCCATTCTCCCTGATCCACAAGCCCCGGCCGCACAAGGGAGCGACCACCCCCCGCTCTGTGAGCGTCCGGAAACCTTCACGCAATGAAACACCCCGGAAACATGCTCGTGCACAGCCGGAAACGCAGCCCCGTGACGCTCTGACGAGCCCCCGCACCGTTGGAGACCACCGTGCCCCTCGCCGCCGCAAGCGTCGACACCGGCGACACCGCCTGGCTGCTCGCCGCCACCGCCCTCGTCCTGCTGATGACCCCGGGCCTGGCCCTGTTCTACGGCGGCATGGTCCGCACGAAGAGCGTCCTCAACATGCTGATGATGAGCTTCGTGTCCATCGCCCTGGTGACGGTCGTATGGCTGGCCTGCGGCTACTCCCTCGCCTTCGGGGACGACGCCGCCGGCGGTCTCATCGGCGGGCTCGACCACGCCGGTATGGCCGGCCTCGGACCGGACAGCGTCCAGGGCACCGTCCCCACCCTCCTCTTCGCCACCTTCCAGCTGACCTTCGCGATCATCACGGCCGCGCTGATCAGCGGCGCGGTCGCGGACCGGGCGAAGTTCGGGGCGTGGGTCGTGTTCGTGCCGGTGTGGGCGCTGCTCGTATACGTTCCCGTCGCGCACTGGACCTGGGGTCCCGGCGGCTGGATCCTCGAACACCTCGGCGCCCTCGACTTCGCCGGCGGTCTCCCCGTCGAGATCACCTCCGGCGCCTCCGGGCTCGCCCTGTGCCTGGTCCTCGGCCCGCGGCTAGGGTTCAAGAAGGACGCGATGCGGCCGCACAACCTGCCGATGGTCGTGCTCGGCGCCGGTCTGCTCTGGTTCGGCTGGTTCGGGTTCAACGCCGGATCCGCCCTCGGCGCCAACGGCCTGGCGGCCGCCGCCTTCCTCAACACCCTCGCCGCCGGCTGCACCGGCCTGCTCGGCTGGCTCTTCGTCGAGCAGAAGCGCGACGGTCACCCGACCACCCTGGGCGCGGCGTCCGGCGCGGTCGCGGGCCTCGTCGCCATCACGCCGTCCTGCGGCTCGGTCTCCCTCCTCGGCGCGCTCGTGATCGGCCTCGCCGCCGGTGTCGTCTGCTCGTACGCCGTGAGCTGGAAGTTCAAGTTCGACTACGACGACTCCCTGGACGTCGTCGGCGTCCACCTGGTCGGCGGTGTCGTCGGCACCCTGCTGATCGGCGTCTTCGCGACGGCCACCATGACGGGCGGGGCGGAGGGCCTGCTGTACGGCGGCGGCCTCGCGCAGCTCGGCAAGCAGCTGGTGGCGATCGTGGCCGTGGCGGCGTACGCCTTCCTCGTCACCTACGGCATCGGCAAGGTCATCGACAAGGCCATGGGCTTCCGGGCGAGCGAGGAGCAGGAGCAGACCGGCCTGGACCTTACGGTGCACGCCGAGACCGCCTACGATCACGGGGTCCTGGGGCACGGCGCCCCGGTCACCTCGTCCCTCTCCTCCTCCGTCCCCGCCGCCCAGAAGGTCAAGAAGCAGGCATGAAGCTCATCACCGCGATCGTCAAGCCGTACCGGCTGGACGAGGTCAAGACCGCTCTCCAGGAGATCGGTGTGCACGGTCTGACCGTGACCGAGGCGAGCGGCTACGGCCGTCAGCGCGGGCACACCGAGGTGTACCGCGGCGCCGAGTACCGGGTCGACCTGGTGCCGAAGGTCCGCATCGAGGTGGTCGTGGACGACGCGGCGGCCGAGGACGTCATCGACGCCGTCGTGAACGCCGCCCGGACCGGCAAGATCGGCGACGGCAAGGTCTGGGCGGTGCCGGTCGAGACGGTCGTACGGGTACGGACGGGCGAGCGCGGCCCCGACGCGCTGTGAAGCCGTAGGGCCGGCGAGCGGTAAGCCGTACGGCCGTGGCACCGCCGGGACCGCGCCCCGGTCAACGCGTCACGCGTCTCAGTCGAACACGAACGGGCCCGGCGACTGCGGCCCGGTCGCCGTGCAGGTGATGGTGATGCCGAAGACGGTCATCCGAAGCGAGCCGCCGAAGGCCTCCAGGCTGTCCCCGGAGGCCACGGTGCCGCTGAGCGGGCCGACCTGGACGGGGTCGCCGGCGGCCATCGCCGGGTTCTCGGTGCCGGAGAAGGCGACGGTGCCGCCGCCCGCCTTCACCAGGGTGAGCGTCGAGGAGATCGAGTCCTCCCCGAGCGCGATCGGCGCGGTGATCGCGGAGGAGTTGACGGCGATGGTGGCCGCGGTGCCGTCCTGTGTCGCGGTGAGCGTGGCCTCGCCGCCGCCGAAGCTGCCGCAGTCGGCGGTGATCGTCGCGGTGGCGGGGGTGACGGCGAGGGCGGCGGGTGCGAAGGCCAGGCCGGTGACGGCGAGGGCCCCGGCCGCCAGGGCCGCACCTGCTCCGATGCGCGTTCGTCTCATGGGATCGGCTCCCTTTTCGGGGGTGGGGGGATTCGGTGGGTGGGGTTGCTCGGCAGGTGGGTGCGGACACAGCGAGCCGAGACCGAATCTGACGGTCCGTCGGAAACCGTCGGTTCCATTGATGCGCGTGGTGCGGGATGCGGCAAGGGTGTTTTCCGGCCTCAACCACCGGCCGTGCTGGGCGACATGTCCTGCAGTCCCACCACGCGCAGCAGCTGGAGGCGTTCGTAGGACTCCGTGCCGGGACGGGCGGAGTGGACGACCAGGAGGTGGTGGTGCTCGTGGCTGACCATGACCTCGCAGTCCAGCTCCAGCAGGCCGACCAGGGGATGCACGAACCGCTTGGTCGCCCGGTTGCGCTGGGACACCTCGTGCTCGTCCCACAGCCGGGAGAACTCCTCGCTCCCCGCGCGCAGTTCGGCGACCAGCGCGGCCGGCTCCGGGTCGTCGGGGCGGGCCGCGGCCACCGCGCGCAGGGTGGACACCTGGGCGCGCGCGTGGACCTCCAGGTCCTCCGGCGGGAAGAGTGTGCGGGCGGCCGGGTCCAGGAAGAACAGGCGCATCAGATTGCGCTCGCGCCGCGGGCGGGACATCACGTCGCCGACCAGCGCCCTGGCCATCGCGTTCTGCGCCAGCACCTCGCCGCAGTCGTTCACCACCTGCGCCGGTGTGTCGTGCAGCCGGTCCAGGATCAGCAGCAGCCCGGGACGGACATGCGCCGACGCCGTCTCACGCCGCGGCGGCTCCTCGCCGGCCAGGTGGAACAGGTGGTCCTGCTCGACGTCGGTCAGACGCAGCGCGCGGCCCAGGGCCGTCAGCATCTGGCGGGACGGGCGCGGGCCCCGGGACTGTTCCAGCCGGGTGTAGTAGTCCACCGACATCCCCGCCAGCTGCGCGACCTCCTCACGGCGCAGGCCCGGCGTACGACGCCGGGAGCCCGATGTCAGACCCACGTCCGAGGGGGCCAGCCGGGCGCGGCCGCGGCGCAGGAAGTCGGCGAGTTCGGCTCGGTTCACCCCTCCAGCCTGCGGCACGGCGCGCGCCTTATCCAGGGACTGCCGATCCCCTGATCAACGGGTCTCTCCCGCCCGCACCGGCCCCGTCCGAGGGTGGTCGTGACGAGAGGAGCAGAACATGCTGACGTTGGTGACAGGTACGACGGGACAGGTCGGCCGCCGCTTCGCGCCCCGGCTGCTGGCACAGGCCCGGCCGGGGGAGCAGGTGCGGGTGCTGGTACGTGACTCGGCACGGGGCGAGCCGTTCGCCGAGCTGGGCGCCGAGGTGGTGGTCGGGGATCTGCGGGACACCGAGGTGCTCGGCAAGGCCGTCGCCGGGGTCGACGCGGTCGTGAACGTCGCCGCGTCCTTCCGCGGAGTGCCGGACGAGGAGGCGTGGGCGGTCAACCGGGACGCGGCCGTGGAGCTGGGCCGTGCCGCGCTGGCCGCTGGGGTGCACAGGTTCGTGCAGGTCAGCACGGGACTGGTGTACGGCACCGGACGGGGCCGCCCGCTCACCGAGGACGACGAGAGCCGGCCCGGCGGGGCGATGTGGGGTGCCTACCCCGAGTCCAAGGCGGAGGCCGAGCGGGAGCTGCTCGCGCTGGAGGGCCTGGACGTGCGGGTCGGCCGGCTCCCCTTCGTCTACGGCGAGGGCGATCCGCACCTCGCCCAGTCCCTGATGTGGGCGCGGAACTGGGCGGCCGCCCAACGGCTCCAGATGGGCCATCACGCGGACGTCGCCCAGGCGCTTCTGCGCATCCTGCACGCGCCGGGCATCGCCGGCCGCGTCTACAACATCGCCGACGACGCCCCCGTCACGGCGGTCGAGCTGCACCAGCTCAACGGCGTCGACATCCCCGCCGAACTGTACGAGCGCACGGACCCCGACCCCTGGCACGTGATCACCTCCACCGACCGTATCCGCCGCGAGCTGGGGTACCGGCCCCGGTATCCGTCGGTCTATGCGGCCCGGGACGCCGGAGCGCTCTGATCGGGCCGGTGGGCGCCCCCGCCGGGGCGGCTAGATCGAGCAGCCGTCCGGGCCGGGCACGCCGTCGATCCAGTTGCTGCTGTTCTCGATGTAGTAGCCGGACATGATCCCGTACTTGTCCCAGCCTCGCGGCGAGACCATCACCCAGTACGGGTTGCCGCCGACCGTCTGGCCCGGGATCTGGCAGTACACCAGCACCTCGTCCCAGGAGTTGATCTGGCCGATCGTGGGGCAGTTCGAGGTGCTCGGCGATTCGAAGCAGTTGCCCTCGTTGATGTCGCGGACGTTGACGCCGTCGGCCCACACGCCGTACCAGCCGCGGCCGTGCCCCTCGGCTGAGGCGCTCTGAGCGGTGGTGACCACGAGGGCGAGTGCTCCGGCGGCGGCGAGTGCCGCGGTCCTCCTGCGCATGGCGTTCCTTCCGATGGCATGGCATGGCGTGGCGGGTCGGCTCGCACTCTAGGCACGCCCGAGAGGCCGCGGTCCCTGACATCCGTCAGGGACCGCGGCCTTGAATCAGGCGCGATGATCGGCGGGCGAGGCGACCTAGCACAATGGCCGCCATGACCACGCTTTCCTGCCCGTGCGGGCAGTCCGAGCCCTACGACAAGTGCTGCGGTCGGTACCACTCGGGTACCGCCGCCCCCACCGCGGAGGCGCTCATGCGTTCGCGTTACAGCGCCTTCGTCAAGGGCGATGTGGCGTATCTGCTGCGGACCTGGCATCCGCGGACGCGGCCCGAGCGGCTGGAACTCGATCCGCGGATGCGGTGGACGGGGCTGGAGATCCTGGACACGACGGACGGGTCGGCGTTCCATGCCATCGGGACCGTGACCTTCCGCGCCTCCTACCGGGGCGGCTCGCTGCATGAGCGGAGCCGGTTCGAGCGGGTCGACGGGGCCTGGGTGTATGTGGACGGGGAGTTCCTGGACTGACCGGACCGCCGCCGGCAGCCGCCCTCTAGTCCACACCCTTGATCCGCCCCACCAGCACCGCCCCGGCCAGCCCCACGCCCGCCGCCACCAGATACAGCACCCGGTATCCGCCCAGGTAGGTGACGATCGGCGCGGCCAGGGCGGGGGCCGCGACCTGGGGCAGGGCGTTGGCCACGTTGATGACGCCCAGGTCCTTGCCCCGGTCGAGGGCCTTCGGCAGGACGTCCGTCATCAGGGCGAAGTCGACCGACATGAACACCCCCAGGGCCACGCCCAGCAGGGCCGCCACCACGATCGCGCCCGGCCAGGTCTGCCAGGCGGCGAGCAGCGCGGTGGCCGCCGCCATCAGCACCCCGGACCACCTCACGAAGGGCTTGCGGCGGCCCACGCGGTCCGACCACACGCCCCCCACCACGACCGTGGCCAGCAGGGCCACGCTGTCCACCGCGGTCAGGATCAGCACACCCTGCTCGGGGTCGTATTGGTGGAGGCGGTCCCGCAGGTAGTACAGGAGGTAGAGGATCACCAGCGCGTTGCTGAGGTTGATCAGGAAGCGGGTCAGCCAGGCCCAGCCGAAGTCCGGGTAGCGGCGCGGGCTCAGCCAGAAGCCGCGTGCGAAGGAACGCCGGTCCCACGCCGGCCGGTCCGCGACCCCCAGCCTGAGATCCCGGTACCGGAGTACGTACGGCACCACCCCCGCCAGCGCGAACACCGCGCACGCCGCATACCCCGCCGCGATCCCGCCCGCCGCCGTCGCAAGCCCCGTACCGGCGACCGCCCCGAGGATCTGCGCCGCCCCCAACCAGCCGCCCACCGCGCCCCGTTGGAGCCGTGGCACCCGGTCCGGCACCGCCGCCGTCACCGCCGCGAAGGCCGCGTTCAGGGTCAGCTGGACCAGGCACCAGCCGACCGCCATCGTCCACAGCCCGTCCGCCCCGGCGAGCAGCAGCAGCGACAGCGCGCCGCCCGCCGCGCCGACCACGATCCACGGCGTACGGCGGCCCCAGCGGGCCGTGGTGCGGTCGGACAGCGCGCCGAAGAACGGGTTCGCCACCAGCGACACGACCGCGCCCACGCCCGTCACCCAGGCCAGCAGGGCCTCCTTCGACATCCCGGTGCCGGGCGCGAAGTCCTCCGACTGCTGGGCCAGCAGGATCTGCAGCGGGCCGTACCAGCCCACCCAGATCGCCACGTTGGCCAGCGAGAGCGCCGCGGTCCAGCCCCGGCCGACCCGTTCCGTGGGCTCGGCCAAGGCGGCGTCGAACGTCATCCCTGTGCCCGGAGCACGTCCCGCAGCCAGCCGTACGACGCCTTGGGCGTCCGCTTCTGGGTCTCGTAGTCCACGTGGACCAGTCCGAACCGGCGCGCGTACCCCTCGGCCCACTCGAAGTTGTCGAGCAGCGACCAGACGAAGTACCCGCGGACGTCCACGCCCGCCTCCACCGCCCGGTGCAGGGCGCGCAGGTGGCCGTCCAGGTAGACGATCCGCTCCTGGTCGTCGACGCCCTCGTACGAGCAGCCGTTCTCGGTGATGACGACGGGCGGCAGCCGGTCGCCGTAGCGCTCACGGAAGCCGATGAGCAGCTCCGTCAGGCCCTCGGGGACCACCGGCCAGCCGAAGTCCGTGGTCGGTACGCCCTCGATCTCCCGCACCGAGAAGGGGAGTTCGGCCGGCATGCGCACTCCTCCGAACTCGATCTCGGTGCCCTGCGGGGCGCCCACGCGGGTCGGCGCGTAGTAGTTGATGCCGTAGAAGTCGAGGGGTTCCGAGATGGTCTTCAGGTCCGCCTCGACATCGCCCGGCATCAACTCTCCGATGCCCTCCGGATACCGGCCCAGCAGCAGGGGGTCGGCGAACAGGCGGTTGAGGAGTACGTCGTAGAAGTCGGCCGCCTCGATGTCCGCCTGCTCCGGCGAGGCCGACCAGGTCGGCCCGTGCGAGTTGGCGATCCCGATGTCGGTCGCGCCGGCCGCGCGCAGGGCCCGTACGGCGAGCCCGTGGGCCAGCAACTGGTGGTGGGCGACCGGGAGGGCGTCGAAGAGGAGCTGCCTGCCGGGTGCGTGGGTGCCCAGGGCATGGCCCAGCAGGGTGTGCTCGGCGGGTTCGTTGAGGGTGATCCACTTCCGGACGCGGTCGCCGAGACGCTCGGCGACCACGGACACGTACTCGGCGAAACGGGCGGCCGTGTCCCGGTCGAGCCAGTCCAGCGTGACCGGAAGATCCCAGTGGAAGAGCGTCGGCACCGGCCGTACGCCCGCCGCGCACAGCTCGTCCACCAGCCGGTCGTAGAAGTCGAGGCCCTTCGGGGAGTTGACCCGCGGCCATGAGATCGAGAAGCGGTACGCGCCCACGCCCAGGCCGGCCAGCAGCGCCACGTCATCGCGGTAGCGGTGGTAGTGGTCGCAGGCCACCTCGGCCGTGGAGCCGTCCTTCACCCGTCCGGGCTCGGCCGTGAAGGCGTCCCACACGGACCGCTCGCGCTCATTCACCGCCCCCTCGATCTGGTGGGCCGAGGTCGAGACGCCCCACAGGAAGCCGGCCGGGAACCGGGGTATCGGATCAGTCGCCATGCGCCGGATCATCCGTACCGCGGGTAACGGAAGTCAACGCCCCCGCGAAAACTGCCCGTTACGCTCCCTCCTTCAGCACCCTGGAGATCAGCTTGCGCTGCTCCTCGGTGAGCCGGGGGTCCGAGCAGTACACCGTCTTGCCGTCCACGGTGATCTGGTAGCTGAAGCCGTCCGGAACCCCGATCGGGGGCGTGCCCCGGCCGGACGCGACCGCGCTCTCGGCCAGGGCCTGCCACTCCTGGGCGTCGGACCGCCCCGAGGTGTCCACCTCGGCGTGCCGCTCGATGCCCGCGAATCCGCCCGTGCGCCGTACCTGAATACGCATGGGTCCCTGTCTAGTACGGACTTAGAGGATCCGCACCCCGACCTGCTCCCACGCCTTCTGCACGGCCTGGAGCTCCTCGCCGCCGTCGCCGAAGCGCTCGCGGGCGGCCTTGACGGTCAGCCCCGCGAAGTCGGTGAACATGGCCCGGTCCGACAGCTCGCCGCCGGTCAGGACGTCGTACCAGATCTGGCCCGCCTTCTCCCAGGCGTGGCCGCCGAGGGCGGTGGCGGCCAGGTAGAAGGCGTGGTTGGGGATGCCGGAGTTGATGTGGACGCCGCCGTTGTCGCGGCCGGTGCGGACGTAGTCGTCCATGGTCGCGGGCTGCGGGTCCTTGCCGAGCACGTCGTCGTCGTACGCGCTGCCCGGCTCCTTCATGGAGCGCAGGGCCTTGCCGGAGACGCTCGGCGCGAGCAGGCCGGCGCCGATCAGCCAGTCGGCCTCGGCGGCGGTCTGGCCGAGCGTGTACTGCTTGATGAGGGCGCCGAAGACGTCCGACATGGACTCGTTCAGGGCGCCGGGCTGGCCGTAGTACGTGAGGTTGGCCGTGTACTGGGTGACGCCGTGGGTGAGCTCGTGGCCGATCACGTCGATCGGGATGGTGAAGTCGAGGAAGATCTCCCCGTCCCCGTCGCCGAACACCATCTGCTCGCCGTTCCAGAAGGCGTTGTTGTAGTTCTCGTCGTAGTGGACGGTGGCGTCGAGCGGCAGGCCGTCGCCGTCGATGGAGTGGCGGGCGTAGGCCTTGAGGAACAGGTCGAAGGTGGCGCCGAGCCCGGAGTAGGCGCGGTTGACCGTGGCGTCCTGGCCGGGGTCGGCGCCCTCGGCGCGGACCTTGGTGCCGGGCAGGGCGGTGCCGTGCTCGGCGTCGTAGATGGTGCGCAGCGGCTGGTCCGACGGTGCCTTCGCCTGCGGCGCTTGGGCGAGGGCGAACTCGGTGGTCACCCGGCGGCGGCCGCGCAGCTCGCTGTCGCGCATCAGGGTCCGGCGAGCCGGACCGGAGAGTGCGGGGTCGTCGTTCCGGGCCAGCTTGTCGAGGACATGCGGCGGTACGACGGTGCAGAAGACGGGCTCGAAGCCCCCGTTGGTGGTCATGTGCGGCACCATTGCACTGCGTTAGGTGCCTGTCACTAGTCGCAACCATGATTGGTGAAATATGCGGATTGCAGGCCGCACGCTCCGTTACGAAGTGGTATAGCGCACGTTTTGCCCTATTCGTTCCGCGAGTCCCGCATACTGATACGGCGCCCCGCATCCGGAGGGGCTCGGCTAGCATGCTTCGCATCATGCGTTTCGGGCTGCTTCTTCTTAGCTGCCGCGGCGAGGGCCTGTAGTCCAGGTCGACTCCCTCCCCGCGGAGCTTCGCGTTGCGTCGTCGGCCGTCCTTCCGGACATCCTGAGGAGCCCCGCAGACATGGCGAACCGCCAGCAGCCCAGCACCATGCCGATCCACAAGTACGGCCGCTACGAGCAGGTCGACATCCCCGACCGGACCTGGCCGGACCAGCGTGTCACCACCGCTCCCCGCTGGCTCTCCACCGACCTGCGCGACGGCAACCAAGCCCTGATCGACCCGATGTCGCCCGAGCGCAAGCGCCGGATGTTCGACCAGCTGGTCAAGATGGGCTACAAGGAGATCGAGGTCGGCTTCCCGGCGTCGGGTCAGACCGACTTCGACTTCGTACGGTCGATCGTCGAGGAGCCCGGGGCCATCCCCGACGACGTGACGATCTCCGTACTGACCCAGGCCCGCGAGGACCTGATCGAGCGCACGGTGGAGTCCCTGAAGGGCGCCAAGCGGGCGACCGTCCACCTGTACAACGCCACCGCGCCTGTCTTCCGCCGTGTCGTCTTCCGTGGCTCCAAGGACGACATCAAGCAGATCGCCGTGGACGGCACCCGCCTGGTGGTGGAGTACGCCGAGAAGCTGCTGGGCCCGGAGACCGAGTTCGGCTACCAGTACAGCCCGGAGATCTTCACCGACACCGAGCTGGACTTCGCGCTGGAGGTCTGCGAGGCGGTCATGGACGTCTGGCAGCCCGGTCCGGGGCGCGAGATCATCCTCAACCTGCCTGCCACGGTGGAGCGTTCGACGCCGGCGACGCACGCGGACCGCTTCGAGTGGATGGGCCGCAACCTGTCCCGCCGTGAGCACGTCTGCCTGTCGGTCCACCCGCACAACGACCGCGGTACGGCCGTGGCCGCCGCCGAGCTGGCCCTGATGGCCGGCGCCGACCGCATCGAGGGCTGTCTGTTCGGGCAGGGCGAGCGCACCGGCAACGTCGACCTGGTCACCCTGGGCATGAACCTGTTCTCGCAGGGCGTCGACCCGCAGATCGACTTCTCCGACATCGACGAGATCCGTCGTACGTGGGAGTACTGCAACCAGATGGAGGTCCACCCGCGCCACCCGTACGTGGGCGACCTGGTCTACACGTCCTTCTCCGGCTCCCACCAGGACGCCATCAAGAAGGGCTTCGACGCGATGGAGGCCGACGCGGCGGCGAAGGGCGTCACGGTCGACGACATCGAGTGGGCCGTGCCCTACCTGCCGATCGACCCGAAGGACGTCGGCCGCTCCTACGAGGCCGTCATCCGCGTCAACTCGCAGTCCGGCAAGGGCGGTATCGCGTACGTCCTGAAGAACGACCACAAGCTGGACCTGCCCCGCCGGATGCAGATCGAGTTCTCCAAGATCATCCAGGCGAAGACGGACGCCGAGGGCGGCGAGGTCACGGGCGGCGACATCTGGGCGGTGTTCCAGGACGAGTACCTGCCGAACCCCGAGAACCCGTGGGGTCGGATCCAGGTCAAGAACGGCCAGTCGACGACGGACACCGACGGCGTGGACACGCTGAACGTCGAGGCCACCGTCGACGGCGTCGACACCGTCCTGGCCGGTACCGGCAACGGGCCGATCTCGGCCTTCTTCGACGCCCTGGCGAAGATCGACATCGACGCCCGGCTGCTGGACTACCAGGAGCACACGATGAGCGAGGGTGCCTCCGCGCAGGCCGCCTCCTACATCGAATGCGCGATCGACGGCAAGGTCCTCTGGGGGATCGGCATCGACGCCAACACCACACGCGCCTCCCTGAAGGCGGTCGTCTCCGCCGTCAACCGAGCGGCTCGCTGACGGTTCGCTCCGCGGGTGCGCGCGACCACGGAAGTGCCGCGAAGGGCGGCCGGCCGGGTGCGGCGCCGTCGTGGTCGGTCGCGCAGTTCCCCGCGCCCGTTGAGGGCGTCGCCGAGCCGGCGGTTTCGATGCCCCGTTCACCGATTCGGGTGGGCGGGGTCGTCGGTTTCCGGCCATTGGTCTGTGCAGGTCACGGAAAGGTCTCGTCCGGGGTACTGACTCCACGTCCGTGATGTGGCTAACATCACGCAAGCGCGGCGACGTTGCCGCGAGGTTTCGCGGAGGTGCGACGTGCTGCCAGGACGGGGACGAAACGGCCGTGCCGTCAGGGTTGCGCGCATCCTGGGCACCCGCACCGCATGGTCGGCCGTCGGCGACGGGGAGTTCTTCTGCCCCGGCTGCGGAGGCGACCGCAACTACCAGCGGCTGACCGGACACCGGCGCTTCACCTTCCTCGGGGTGCCCGTGCTGCCGCGCGGCGAGAGCGCGCCCGTGGTGGAGTGCGCGGCCTGCCGCCGCCATTTCGGCACCGACGTCCTCGACCACCCGACCACCACCCGCTTCTCGGCGATGCTCCGCGACGCCGTCCACACCGTCGCCCTCGCGGTCCTGGCGGCGGGCGGCACCTGCGCGCGCCCGTCCCTGGAGACCGCCGCGGCCATCGTGCGCGCGGCCGGCTTCGACGACTGCACCGAGGACCAGCTGAACGCACTGGTCGAGGCGCTGGCCGCCGACACCGGCCGGGTCTTCTCCGAGCCCTGCGGCGCCGGCCTCGCCATAGAGCTCCACGAGGCCCTGGACCCCCTCGCCCCGCACCTCGCCCCCGCCGGCCGCGAATCGATCCTCCTCCAGGGAGCCCGGATCGCCCTGGCCGACGGCCCGTACACCCCGGCCGAGCGGGACGTCCTGGCGACGGTCGGCGCCGCGCTCACCATCTGCGGCGAGGATGTGACCCGGCTGCTGGCGGCGGCGGCCAGGACTCCGTCGTAGCACGGCCGCCGTTACTCCCCAGGGAGTACGACCGCCCGTGTGCCACCCCCGGCAGTAGCCCGCAACTCGCCCTCCCGCCCGACGATTCGCCACCTCCACGCCGGAAGTCTGGAAGCGACCCAGACACCCGACCCGGAGGGGGGCCCGAATCATGGGGGCCGCAAGGACAAGTACTCGGCGACGGCGGGCCGTGCCCTGGCTGGTGCTCGGGCTGTGGATCGCCGTACTGACGATCGCGTCGCCGTTCGCGTCGAAGTTGGGGGACGTCCAGCGGGACCGGGCCGTCGACTATCTGCCGGCCAGTGCCGACTCCACGCGGGTGGCCAGGATCCAGGACCGGCTGCCCGGTGGTGAGGCCACCGAGATGGTCGTCGTATACCACCGGGACAGTGGGCTGACCTCCGGTGACAAGGCGACCGCCGCCGAGCAGATCGAGCGGATCGCGGGCGCGCACAAGCTCACCGGTGAACCGGAGGGGATCCCGTCCCGCGACGGGACCACGCTGATGTACCCGATCGCGAGCACCGAGCCGGGGACCGACGAGAAGGCACGCGACCGGCTCGTCAATGAGGTCCGGGACGTCGCCCGGGGCGAGGACGGGCTGAGCGTCGACGTCGGCGGGGCGGGCGCGCTCGCCACCGATGCCGCCGAGGTCTACAACTCGCTCGACGGACCGCTGCTGTACACCACCGCCGCGGTCGTCGCGCTGCTGCTGATCCTCATCTACCGCAGCCCGTTCCTGTGGCTGGTCCCGCTCGCCGTCGCCGGCATGGCCGACTATCTGTCGATGGGCGTCGCCTACGGGCTCAACCAGTGGTTCGGGACGTCGGTTTCCGGCCAGAGCTCCGGGATCATGACCATCCTCGTGTTCGGAGCGGGCACCGACTACGCCCTGCTGCTCGTCTCCCGGTACCGGGAGGAGCTACGGCGCATCGAGCGGCCGTACGACGCCATGGTCGCCGCGCTCAAGGGCTGCGGGCCCGCCGTGCTCGCCTCCTCCGGCACCGTCGCCGCCGGACTGCTGTGCCTGCTCGCCGCCGACCTCAATTCCAGCCGGGGCATGGGCCCGCTCGGCACCGTCGGCGTGCTGTGCGCGCTGTTCGCCATGCTGACGCTGCTGCCCGCGATCCTCGTGCTGCTCGGCCGGCGCGTGTTCTGGCCGCTCGTGCCGCGCCACGGCAGCACTCCCAAGGCCCGCCGGTCCCTGTTCACCGCGATGGGCGGCTCCGCCGGACGCCGGCCCCTCACCGTCCTCGCCGGCGGCGCGGTCCTGCTCGGCGCGCTCGCGCTCGGCACCCTCAACCTGCCCGGCAACCTCAAGCAGGAGGACTCCTTCACCTCCAGGCCCGACGCGGTCGCCGCGATGGAGACGCTGGCCAAGGCCTACCCCGAGCGCGGCACCCAGCCCATCAGCGTCATCACACCGGAGGGTCGCGCCGAGGCGACTCTCGCGTCGATCCGCGGCACCCGGGGCGTCGACAGCGCGCAGGAAGGCCGTACCGGAGACGGCTGGACCGAGATCTCCGTCCTTGCCACCGCGCCGCCCCAGTCCGCCGGGGAGACCGCGACCATCGAGGCGCTGCGCGACCGGCTCGACGGCTCCTACGTCGGCGGGCCCAGCGCCCAGCAGCTCGACCTGAAGGACACCAACGCCCGCGACCGGCTGGTCGTCGTGCCGATCGTGCTGCTGTCCGTGCTGCTGATCCTCGTCGCCCTGCTGCGCTCGTTCGTCGCGCCGCTGATCCTGGTGGCGGCCGTGGTCGCGGTGTGGGGCGCGGCGCTCGGCATCGGCGGACTCGTCTTCGGGCCGCTCTTCGGCTTCGACGGCACCGATCCCGGGCTCGGGCTGCTGTCCTTCGTGTTCCTGGTGGCCCTCGGCGTCGACTACGGCATCTTCCTGATGCACCGGATGCGCGAGGAGGGCCTGAACGGCGCCGAACCGGCGTCCGCCGCGCTCACCGCGCTGCGCACGACGGGCGGTGTCATCGCCTCCGCCGGGCTGGTGCTCGCCGCCACCTTCGCGGTGCTCACCAACATGCCGATGGTGCAGCTCGTCGAACTGGGATTCGTGATCGCGGTCGGCGTACTGCTCGACACGTTCCTCGTCCGCACCTACCTGGTCACCAGCGCGAGCGTGGCGCTCGGGCGGCGGGTGTGGTGGCCGGGCCGGCTCTCCCGGCTGCCCGAACCGCCCGTGCCGCCGAAGGAACCGGAGCGCGTGGCCGTCTCCGCCCACTGACCCGGCCGGCGCCCCTCCCTCCCGGAGGGGCGCCCCGTTCACGGAAGATGAGCTCGTGCAGCAAACCACGACAGCGGCGCGTCCCCGCCTCGGCGAGCGGATCATGGCGGCGATCAACCGCGACCCCCGCACCGCCCCGCACGGCACCCGCAACGACGTGCTGCTCGCGGTGGCGGCAGCCGCTGTGGCCGTATGCCTGGCGCTGTTCACCGACGAGGGCCGCCGGCCCGACGCCCTCGGCTGGACGCTGCTGCTCGGCGCCCATGTGCCGCTGGTGTGGCGGCGGCGCAGGCCGCTGCTCGTGCTCGCCGCGGTGGTGGCGCTCGTCATCCCCTACCACGCCCTCGACAACAACCACGGCGCGCCCGTCCCTGCCTCGCTCATCGCGCTGTACGCGGTCACCGTCAGCCAGGGCCCCGTCCGCACGCTCCTGGTCGGCGCCGCGGGCCTCGGTGTCTCCCTGACCGTGATGCTCACCTTCGGCGAGGACAAGCGGGCCGCCGACCTGGTGCGCATCTACGGCTGGGTCATCGCCGTCCTCCTCCTCGGCATCGTCGTCCGCTACCACCGCCAGTACGTCGCCGCCATCGTCGAGCGTGCCGAACGCGCCGAACGCACCCGCGAGGAGGAGGCCCGCCGCCGCGTCGCCGAGGAGCGTCTGCGCATCGCCCGCGACCTGCACGACCTGCTGGCCCACAGCATCACCCTGATCGGCGTGCAGACGTCGGTGGCCGCGCATGTGCTGACCGCGGACCCGGAGCGGCTGGACCGCGAGACGATCGCGAAGGCGCTGGACGACATCGCCGAGACCTGCCGCGCGGCACGCGGTGAAGTGCGCGGCACGCTGGACGTACTGCGCGCACCGGGCGTCGCGGGCGAGACCCGCGGCCCGCTCCCCGGGCTCGACGGAGTGCCGGACCTGGTGGAGGCGGCACGGCTCGCGGGGGCGCGGGTCGAGTCGGCGGTACGGGTGCGTCAGGCGCCGCCCGCGGTGGGGGCCGCCGCGTACCGGATCGTGCAGGAGGCGCTGACGAACGCGGTCCGGCACGCGGGGCCCGAACCGGCCGTGCGCATCGAGCTGTACGAGGAGCGGGGCGCCCTGCATCTGTCGGTCACCGACGACGGCCCCTGCCCGGCCACGGTGCCGCCGAGCCCCGGCTACGGCCTCGTCGGCATGCGCGAGCGGGCCCGCAGCGTGGGTGGCACACTCGACGCCGGACCGGGCGACGAGGGGGGTTTCGAGGTGAGAGCGGTGCTGCCGGTCGGGACCGGCCCGGAGGGAGACCGATGATCCGCGTCCTGCTCGCGGACGACCAGACGCTCGTCCGGGAGGCGTTCGCCATGCTGGTCGAGTCGGCCCCGGACATGGCGGTCGTCGGCCAGGCGGCCACCGGCCGTCAGGCCGCCGAGCTGGCCCGCAGCACCCGTGCCGACCTCGTCGTGATGGACATCCGCATGCCCGATCTCGACGGCATCGAGGCGACCCGGCTGATCGCGGCAGACGAGGACCTGGCCGGGGTGCGGGTGCTGGTCCTCACCACCTACGACACCGACGAGAACATCGTGGACGCGCTGCGGGCCGGCGCCTCCGGGTTCCTGGTGAAGGACACCCGCCCGGCGGAACTCCTCGACGCGATCCGTACGGTCGCGGCGGGCGAGTCGCTGCTGTCCCCGGGGCCGACCGCACGGCTGATCGAGCGGTTCCTGCGCAGCCCCTCCGCGCCCACGGTGGGCGGGCCCGAATGTCTGTCCGAACGTGAACGCGAAGTGCTGACGCTGGTCGCACGCGGGCTCAACAACACGCAAATCGCGGAGGCGTTGGGACTGAGTCCGCTGACGGCGAAGACACACGTCAGCCGCATCATGGGGAAACTGGGGGCGCGGGACCGGGCGCAGTTGGTCATCGTGGCGTATGAGTCAGGGATGGTGACTCCGGGGAGCCTGTGACGGACAGGTCTATGTCTGACCCTCCGTCAAAGGAGCTCGATGACCATCCTGAGCCGCACACTCCTGGCCACCGCAGTACTCCTGACCACACCGCTCATCTCCGCGGGTCATGCCTCGGCGGGCACGGCCTGCACCACCTCCGTCCCGTATGTCTCGGGCGAGGACGGCTACGACACGTACCGCATCCCGGCGACGGTCACGACGGCGCGGGGCACGGTGCTGGCCTTCGCCGAGGGCCGGCACGACGGGTCGGGTGACACCGGCGACATCGATGTCGTCCTCAGACGGTCCGTCGACGGCGGCTGCACCTGGGGGCCGCTGAGCGTGGTCACCGCCGGGGAGGGGGACACACGGGGCAATCCGGCGCCGGTGGTGGATCCGCTCACCGGCGCGGTCGTGCTGGTCACCTCCTACAACAGCGGGGATGTGACGGAGGCGCAGATCATGCGGGGCGAGGCGACGGCGGAGCAGAGCCGCCGGGTGTTCGTCCAGCGCAGCGGTGACGACGGCCGTACGTTCACGGCTCCGCGCGACATCACGGCCGCGGTGAAGCCGACGAACTGGCGGTGGTACGCGACGGGGCCCGGGCACGCGATCGCGCTCCGGCACGGCAGGCACGCGGGACGGCTGGTCGTCCCGTCGAACCACTCGATCGCCCCGGCGGCGGGTTCCTCCGACACGGGTCAGGAGGGGAAGTACTACGGCGCCCACGCCATCTACAGCGACGACGGTGGGCGCACGTGGCAGACCGGTTTCGTGGACGACACGTACGACGGCTACAGCAACGCCAACGAGTCCACCGCCGCGGAACTTCCCGACGGCAGGGTGTACTTCAACTCGCGGGACCAGCTGGGCACGAGCTCGGGCAATCGCCTCGACAGCGTCTCCAGTGACGGCGCGGCGACCCTGGACCGCCCCTACACCGTCCAGCCGTCCCTGAACGACGTCCCCGTGGTGGAGGGAAGCGTCCTTCAACTCCCGGGCGGCAAAGCTCCGTTGCTGTTCTCCGGCCCCTCCGTCCCCACCGCGCGTCAGTCGATGGCGGTATGGCGCAGCACGGACGGCGGGGCGACCTTCACGAAGGCGCTGACGCTGTCTCAGCGGCGGGCGGCGTACTCGGATCTGGTGCGGCTCGATGGGCAGACGGTCGGGATCCTGTACGAGACGGGGGAGTCGGGGACGTACGAGACGATCGAGTTCCGCCGCCTGCCGGTGACCGACCTGACCTAGCGGCCACCGGGTTTTCTCGCCCCCGCCGCCCCTACCCATTCCCGTCCCCTGGGGGCTGCGCCCCCAGACCCCCGCTTCGGCCCTGAACGGGCCTCGTCCTCAAACGCCGGACGGGCTGAAAAAATCGGCGGGGGCGAGAAAAGTCGGCTACATCAAGCCCGCGCCGGCCAGGAACTTCCCCACCCGTTCCACCTCCTCCGACGACAACGGCACCTGCGGCTCCGCCGTCGCCGGACAGTCGATGACCCCCCGCAGATACAGCGCCGCCTTGAACGCCCCCAGCGCCGACGAACTGCCCCCCATCCGCCCGGGATCCCCGACCGTCACCATGCCGAACAGCGCGCACAGGCGTTCCTGTTCGGCGCGCGCCGACTCCAGGTCGCCGGAACGGTGCAGACGGTCGAGGCGGACGTACCCCGCGGGGTCGACGTTGGCGAGCCCCGGCACCGCCCCGTCCGCGCCGACCGCGAGGGCCGCGTCGACGATGAGTTCCGACCCGGTCAGCACGCTGAAGCCCTTGAGGTCGGGCTGGTTGCGGACGCCCATGACGACCTCACGGAAACCGGCCAGATCGCCGCTGGAGTCCTTCAGGCCCGCCAGCGCGCCCTCCGCGGCCAGGTCGAGGACGACGTCGGCGGGGAGTTTGGTGTGGACGGCGGAGGGGAGGTCGTAGGCCACCACCGGGACCGGCGACGCGGTCGCGATCAGGCGGTAGTGGCGGGCGATCTCGGCGGGGTGGGTGCGGGCGTAGAAGGGGGCGGCCGCCACGACCGCGTCCGCCCCCGCCTCCGTGACCTCCCGCACATGGTCCAGAACCCTCGGTGTCGTCATGTCGATCACGCCGGCCAGGACCGGGAGCCGGCCGCCGACATGCTGAACGGCCGCCTCGACCACCACGCGCCGCTGCCGGTCCGTCAGATACGCCACCTCCGACGTCGAGCCCAGCACGAACAGGCCGTGCACCCCGCCCCCCATCAGATGGTCGATCAGTCTGCGCAGTGACGGTACGTCCACCTCGCGGCTCGGTGTCAGGGGCGTGCAGACGGGCGGGACGACACCGGTGAGCGGGGTGGGGATCATGATCAAGGCTCCCTGGAGAGGTGGCTCTGTCGTACGAGGTCGCGGGTGGCCTCGCCCTCCCCCACTGGATGGTGACACCTGTAACGGTGCTCGGGGCCCGACGCGGCCGAGAAGTCCGGCATCGCTTCCGCGCATACCCCGTCCGCCTTCCAGCACCTGGTCCTAAAGGGGCACCCGCTCGGCGGTCGCGTCGCCGACGGGACCGGGCCGACCAGCGGGATCGGTTCGATCGGGTCCAGCAGACCGGGGGTCGCGGAGAAGAGCGCGCGGGTGTACGGGTGCCGGGAGGCGTCGGTGACATCGGCCGCCGGGGCCTCCTCGACGATCCTGCCCAGGTACATCGTGATCACTCGGTCGCTCATCCGGCGTACCGTCTGGATGTCGTGGGAGACGAAGACCAGCGACAGCCCCAGCCTCTCCTTCAGGTCCAGGAGGAGGTTCAGGATCTGGGCCCGTACCGACACGTCCAGCGCGCTCGTCGGCTCGTCCGCCACCACCAGGTCGGGGTCCAGGGCCAGCGCGCGGGCGATGGCCACGCGCTGACGCTGACCGCCCGACAGCTGGCCGGGCAGGGCGTCGGTGAGGGCGCGGGGGAGACCCACCAGGGACATCAACTCCCGCACCCGGTCCTCGCGTTCGCGTTTGGTGCCGCGCTCGTGCACGTCCAGCGGGTCCCGCAGTATCTGGCGGACCGGCAGGCGGCGGTTCAGTGCCGTCGACGGGTCCTGGAAGATCATGCCCGTGCCGGCGCCCACCGCGGTCCTGCGCTCGCCCGGCGTCATGGTCCACAGGTCGCGCCCCCGGAAGGCCACGGTCCCCGAGGTCGGCCGCTGCACCCCCACCAGCACCTTCGCCAGCGTGGACTTGCCGCACCCCGACTCACCGACCACGCCCACCGTCTCGCCGGGCGCGATGGTGAGGTCGGCGCCGGTCAGGGCGTACACCCTGTCCCGAGTGAACAGCCCGCCGCTGCGCGCCTTGTGCACGACGTGCGCGTCGGACAGTTCCACCAGCGCGTTCACTTGGGCTTGCCTCGCGATGCTCGCGCCGGTCATTCCAGCTGACCTGCCTTTCTGCTGGGGGTCCGGGGGTCGTCCCCCGGGAAAATGCTGCCCGAGCGGTCCGTTGGTGCCAGAAGGATCGCCGGGTGATGGCAGGCAGCCGTGTGCGTCGGGGTCCCCGCGAGGACGGGTGCCGTGGTCCGGCACACCTCGCTCGCCAGCGGGCACCGGTCCGCGAAACGGCAGCCCGGGGGGAAGTCCGCGGGGGACGGGACCACGCCCTTGATCTGCGTCATCCGCTCCTGCGCCGACTCCAGCGACAGCACGCTGCCGAGCAGGCCCCGGGTGTAGTGATGCGCCGGCGCCTCCACCAGGTCGGCGGTCACCCCGGTCTCCACGATCTGGCCGCCGTACATCACGACGACCCGGTCGGTGACGTCCGAGATCAGCGCGAGGTCGTGTGAGACGAGGATCAGGGCGAAGCCCAGCTCCTCCCGCAGCCTGAGCAGCAGCTCTATGATCTGCGCCTGCACGGTGACATCCAGCGCCGTCGTCGGCTCGTCGGCGACGATCAGCTTCGGTTCGCGGGACAGGGCCACGGCGATCAGGACGCGCTGACGCTGCCCGCCGGAGAGTTCGTGCGGGTAGCTGCGCAGGGTGCGTTCCGGGTCCAGGCCGACGAGCGTCAGCAGTTCGTGCGGGCTACGGCGGCCACCGCGGCGTACGACCTGCTTGAGCTGTGAGCGGATCGTCATCGCCGGGTTCAGGGACGACAGGGCGTCCTGGTAGACCATCGCCATCTCGTGGCCCAGCAGCTTGCGGCGCGTCCGCATCGGCTCGCCCACCAGCTGGCGCTGGTTGAAGCGGACGTGGCCGCGCACCCGGGCGCCCTTCGGCTCGAGCCCCATCACCGTGAGCGCGGTCAGCGACTTGCCGCAGCCCGACTCGCCGACCAGGCCCAGCACCTCACCGGGCTGCACCTCGAAGCTGATGCCGTCGACGATGTCCACGCCGCCGTGCCGGCCCTCGAACCCGATCGCCAGGTTCTCCACCGCCAGCACCGGCTGCCGTCCCCGCGGCAACGGCCGGGCCCGTGACCGCAGACGGGCCGCCGCCTCCGTCAGGCCCGGCAGCTGGAGCACCTCGCCGCTGCCCGGTTCCGGTGCCTGAAGCCGGTCGTGCTGGTCCTTCACATCGACCTCGCGCGCCGACGGCGCCGCCCACGCGTCCGACACCCCCTCGGAGAGGATGTTCAGCGACAGCACGGTCAACAGCATCAGCAGCCCGGGGAAGACGGTCGCCCACCAGCCGCCGGTGAGCACCATGTTCTTGCCGTCCGCGATGACGCTGCCCCAGGACGGGTCCGGCGGCCGTACGCCCGCGCCGATGAAGGACAGCGACGCCTCGAAGACGATCGCCTCCGCCACCTGGACGGTGCAGAACACCAGCACCGGGGCGGCGCAGTTGACCGCCACATGCCTGATGACGATGTGCGGGGTGCGGGCGCCGATGACCTTTTCCGCCGTCACATAGTCCTCGCCGTACTGATCGAGGACGTTCGCCCGTACGACCCTGGCCACCGGCGGAGTGAACAGGAAGGCGATCGCGCAGATCAGGACGGTGATGCCGCCGCCGAAGACCGCGACGAGCACGGCGGCCAGCGCGATACCGGGGAACGCCATCACCACGTCCAGGCAGCGCATCAGCGTCTCGTCGACCGCCTTGCGCGAGGTCGCCGCGACGGCGCCGATCAGCGCGCCGACGACGAGCGCCAGCGCGGTCGCGCCGAGCCCGATCGCCAGCGACCAGCGGGCGCCGTACATCAGCCGGCTGAAGATGTCCCGGCCGAGGCTGTCCTGGCCCATCCAGTGCTCGGCGGACGGGTGTCCGGTGCCGTCGACGGGGGGCTGCTGGTCGAGCGGGTCGTGCGGGGCGAGGACCGGGGCGAACAGCGCCATCAGGAACACGACGGCCAGGAAGCAGACGGCCACCTTCGACAGCGTGGGCAGCTTGTGCCAGCCGCGCAGCCGGATGCCCGGCCGGGACAGTGCCTCGGCCAGGCGCTTGCGGTTGAACGTCACGTCGCCTCCCGCAGGCGCGGGTTGACCAGCAGATACAGGATGTCGATGACGAGATTGACGACCACGAAGCCGATCGCCGTGGTGATGACGACGCCCTGGACGACGGCCGGGTCACCGTTCTTCACGGCGTCAATCATCAGCTTCCCCATGCCCGGCAGGGAGAAGATCGTCTCGATGACCACCGCGCCGCCCAGCAGATAGCCGACGCGCAGACCGAGAACGGTCAGCGGGTTGATGAGGGCGTTACGGAGCACGTTCCGCCCCACCACCACCCTCGGCGGCAGTCCGCTGCCGATCGCCGTACGGACGTAGTCCTTGTCCAGCTCCTCCACCACCGACGTGCGCACGATCCGCGTCAGCTGCGCCGCCACCGGCAGCGACAGCGCGAGGGCGGGGAGGGCCATGGTCTTCAGCCAGCCGGTGAAGGAGTCGGCCGGGTTGATGTAGCCGCCGGTCGGGAACCAGCCCAGGTCGACGGCGAGGTACTGGATCATCAGCAGCGCCAGCCAGAAGCCGGGCGCCGCGACCCCGGTGAGGGAGACGACGCGGATGATCTGGTCGGGCAGGCGGTCGCGGTAGATGGCCGCCGTGACGCCGCCGAGCAGCGACAGCACGACCGCGATGCCGAGGCCCAGGAAGGTGAGCTGGATGGTGAGCGGCAGCGCGGTCATGACCTGGTCGACGACCGGCGCCCGGGTCAGGGCACTGATGCCCATGTCACCGTGGAGCAGGTCGCCGACGAAGAGGACGTAGCGGACGGGGAGGGGATCCAGCAGGCCGTTCTGCTCGCGGAAGTCGTGCAGCTGCTGGGGCGTCGGGTTGGCGCCCTGGAAGAACGCGGACGCCGGGTCGACGTCCGAGAACCGCATGACCAGGAACACGAACAGCACGATGCCGAGCATCAGCGGCACGAGCAGCAGGACTCGGCGGGCCAGGATCCTGACGACGGTGATCACAGAGGGGCTCCTAGGCCCACTTGGCCTGAAGGAGGTTGATACCGGGGTACGGCTGTGCCCTTATCCCGCTGAGCTCCTTCGGGTTCCACGCGGTCATCAGCTCGTTGTGGACCACCGGGTAGAGCACGGCCTGCTCGGCGACGACGTCGATGTAGTCCTGGACCATCGTCTTCTTCTTCTCGGCGTCCGGCTCCTGGGTCGCCCGGTCCATGTCCTTGAAGAGGGCCTTGGCGACGGAGTTGTCGGCCCACCGCGTGTACTGCATCCACAGGTTCTCGGGGCCGTAGTTGTAGTGCATGATCAGGTCCGCGTCGAGGCCGAACTGGTTGGGGTTCGAGGCGGCGGCGACCACCTGGTAGTCCTGCTTCTGGTCCATCTTGGTGAAGACGGCCGTCGTCTCCTGCGGGGAGAGGGTCGTCTGCACGCCGATCGCGTCCCACGACGACTTGATGGTCGGCAGGCAGTCGACGATCCAGCTCACGTTCACGGACAGGATCTCGATCCTCAGCCCGCTGACCCCGGCCTCCTTCAGCAGCGCCTTCGCCTTGTCGGGGTCGTAGTCGTAGACGGTCTTGGCGCGCCGGTAGCTGGGGTTGGACTCGTTGAGGAAGGACGACGACGGCTTGCCGTGGCCCTTCAGGGCGACCTCGATCATCTTGCCGGTGTCGATGGCGTAGCGCAGGGCCTGGCGCACGCGTACGTCGTCGAAGGGCTTGTGCTTGGTGTTGAACATCAGGAAGAGGTTGTTCATCCCGGCACCGCCCGCGACCGTCAGCCCGCCGCTCTCCAACTGGCCGATGTTGGCGTACGGGATGTTGTCCGCGATCTGCGCGCCCGCGCTCGCCCCGGAGATCCTCGCCACGCGCGGCGCCGCGTCCACGATGGTCAGCCAGTTCATCTTCTTGAAGGCCGCCTTGCGCGGGCCGTTGTAGTCGGCGAACGCCTCGAAGGTGGTGTTGGACTTCGGGTGGTGCGCGGTCTGCCGGTAGGGACCCGAGCCGATCGCCTTGCCCTTGATGGCGTCGTCCCAGCCGCCCGGCTGGGAGAACACGTGCTTCGGCATGATCTTGGCGAGGGTGAGCCGGGAAAGTCCGTCCGGGAAGGGGAACTTGAGCACCAGCTCGACGTTCTGCGCGTCGATCTTGCGGACTTCCTTCAGCCAAGGCGCGAAGAAGCCCTTGGCGAGGGTCTGGGTCTTCGGGTCGAGGATCCGGTCGAAGACGAAGACCACGTCGTCGGCGGTGACCGGCTTGCCGTCGTGGAACTTGGCGCCCGCGCGCAGCGTGAACTTCCAGGACGTGGCGTTCGGGTCGGCCGGCACCTGGGTGGCGAGCGCGGCGTACGGCTCGCGGGAGATCGGGTCGGTGTCGAGGAGGCCCTCGTAGATGTGGTTGTTGGCGGCCATGCAGAAGGCGGACGCCGTCTGGGTGGGGTCCCAGCTGCCGTCGTTGCCGTAGCCGATCACCGCGGTGAGCGTCCGGTCCTGGCCACCGCCCGAGCCGGTCTCGTTGGTGGACTCCGGCCCCGACGAACAGGCCGACAGCGACGCGGAGACGGCGGCGGCCGCGCCCAGCGCGCCGGTGTACTTCAGGAACGACCGGCGGTGCAGCGCCGGCACGTCGTGGGTCACGTCGCGCACGCTTCCTCCAGCGGATGTGAGCTTGATGGGGAGCTCGGAACGATCTCGGAACGTTCTCTGAACGATCTCGGAAATGGTGAGGAGATACGACGTCCTACGTCCTGACGGTCAGCGCGACCATAGGTGGGGCGATGGGGGCGGTCAAGGGATCTCACACGAATGGCGCATCTGCCACAGGTCGGACCAATGGCGCTGTGAAATGGCGCGAGTTGACCCCTCGTCAGGGGCGTATCCGGCGGACATGGGACGTGGGACGTCCGGGTGCGCGTACGATGCGCCGCATGCCCGGGCAGCCCAGGAACAGTCGTACGTCCGAGGAGTCCAGGAACAGCCGGATCCAGCGCCAGGTCATGCAGTTGATCATCGACCGCAGGCTCCAGGCCGGCGCCCTGCTGCCCACCGAGGCGGAGCTGATGGAGGACCTCGGGGTCAGCCGGAACTCCGTGCGTGAGGCGCTGAAGGCGCTGCAGGCCCTCGACATCGTGGAGATCCGGCACGGCTATGGGACGTATGTCGGCCAGGCCTCGCTCACTCCGCTGATCGACGGGCTGACGTTTCGTACGCTCGCCCGGCACGACCACGACGACTCGGGGGCGCTGTCGGAGATCCTTCAGGTGCGGGAGGTGCTGGAGGAGGGGTTGATCCGGCGGGTGGCGGCGACGGTGACGGAGGCCGAGCTGGACCGGCTGGAGGTGGTCGTGTCTCGGATGGAGGCGGCGGGGCGGGCCGGGCAGGCCTTTCCCGAGCTGGACCGGGAGTTCCATGAGCTGTTGTACGCGTCGCTCGGCAATGACCTCGTGCCGCAGCTGCTCGCCGCGTTCTGGACGGTGTTCCGGCGGGTGAACGGTGCGCGTGGGCGCCCGGACGACCCGTCTCCCGATCTCACGGCCCGCTGGCACCGAGACATCGTGACCGCCCTGCGCACGCGGGATGTGGAGGGGGCGCAGCGGGCGATGGCCGTGCATTTCCGGGGGATCGAGAAGCGGGCGGGGCGGTAGTGCCACGTGGGGTTTTCCTCGCCCCCGCCGCCCCTACCCGTCCCATCCCCAGGGGCTCCGCCCCTTCGACCCCGGCCAGGGGGCTCCGCCCCCTGGACCCCCGCTCCTCAAACGCCGGAGGGGCTGGTTTTTCAGCCCGTCCGGCGTTTGAGGACGAGGCCCGTTCAGGGCCGACAGCGGGGGTCTGGGGGCGGCAGCCCCCAGGGGACGGGAATGGGTAGGGGCGGCGGGGGCGAAGGAATTCGTGGCGCTCACGCCGGTCAGGAATCGAGAAGCGCCGCCCCCCTCCCACGGCTAGCGTGACGGGCATGGACATCTCGATTCACGCCAGTTTTCTCCCGCACGACGACCCGGAAGCCTCCCTCGCCTTCTACCGCGACGCCCTCGGCTTCGAGGTCCGTACCGACGTGGGACAGGGCAAGATGCGCTGGATCACGGTCGGCCCGGCCGGCCAACCCGGCACGTCCATCCTGCTCGCACCCCCCGCCGCCGACCCCGGCGTCACCGACGACGAGCGCCGCACCATCGCCGAGATGATGGCCAAGGGCACCTACGGCTGGATCCTGCTGGCCACCTCGAACGTCGACGACACCTTTGAGAAGGTGCAGGCCGGCGGCGCCGAGGTCGTCCAGGAGCCGACCGACCAGCCGTACGGCATCCGCGACTGTGCCTTCCGCGACCCCGCGGGCAACCTGGTCCGAATCCAGGAGCGGGGCTGAACCCGGCCCCACCTCGATCGCCGCCCCACCGGCAACGTTCCCGACCGAGCTGTATCTGGAGACTTCACGATGACCGAGCCGCACGTTGCCGACAGCCACGACCTGATCCGCGTGCACGGAGCGCGCGAGAACAACCTCAAGGACGTCAGCATCGAGATCCCGAAGCGCCGCCTGACGGTGTTCACCGGCGTCTCAGGCTCCGGCAAGAGCTCGCTGGTGTTCGACACGATCGCCGCCGAGTCGCAGCGGCTGATCAACGAGACCTACAGCGCGTTCCTGCAGGGGTTCATGCCGAATCTCGCGCGCCCCGAGGTCGACGTACTGGACGGGCTGACCACCGCCATCACCGTCGACCAGCAGCGCATGGGCTCCGACCCCCGCTCCACCGTCGGCACCGCCACCGACGCCAACGCGATGCTGCGCATCCTCTTCAGCCGGCTCGGCCAGCCGCACATCGGCCCGCCGGCCGCGTACTCCTTCAACGTCGCCTCGGTCTCCGCGAGCGGCGGCTTCACGGTCGACCGGGGTGCCGACAAGACCAGGACCGAGAAGGTCAGCTTCAGCCGCACCGGCGGCATGTGCACGCACTGCGAGGGCCGCGGCAAGGTCTCCGACATCGACCTCACCCAGCTCTTCGACGACACCAAGTCGCTCTCCGAGGACCCGTTCACCATCCCCACCTACACGGGGGACGGGTGGGTCGTGCGGGTCATCACCGAGTCGGGCTTCTTCGACAAGGAGAAGCCGATCGGCAAGTACACCAAGAAGGAGCGGCACGACTTCCTCTACCGCGAGCCCACCAAGGTCAAGATCAACGGCGTCAACCTCACCTACGAGGGTCTGATCCCGAAGCTCCAGAAGACCTTCCTGTCCAAGGACCGCGAGTCGATGCAGCCGCACATCCGGGCCTTCGTGGACCGCGCGGTCACCTTCGCCGAGTGTCCCGAGTGCGACGGCACCCGCCTCAGCGAGCTCGCCCGCTCCTCGAAGATCGGCGAGATCAACATCGCCGACGCCTGCAAGATGGAGATCCGCGACCTGGCCGAATGGGTCCGCGGGCTCAAGGAACCGTCCGTCACGCCCCTGCTCACCAAGCTCCGGCACAGCCTCGACTCGTTCGTGGAGATCGGTCTCGGCTATCTCTCCCTGGACCGCGCCTCGGGCACGCTCTCCGGCGGCGAGGCCCAGCGCACCAAGATGATCCGCCACCTCGGCTCCTCGCTCACCGACGTGACGTACGTCTTCGACGAGCCCACCATCGGTCTGCACCCGCATGACATCCAGCGCATGAACAACCTGCTGCTGCGGCTGCGCGACAAGGGCAACACGGTGCTCGTGGTGGAGCACAAGCCGGAGACGATCGCCATCGCCGACCATGTGGTGGACCTGGGCCCCGGCGCGGGCACGGCGGGTGGCACCGTCTGCTTCGAGGGCACCCTCGACGGCCTGCGGGCCAGCGACACCGTCACCGGGCGGCACCTCGACGACCGGGCCCAGCTGAAGGAGACCGTCCGCAAGGCGACCGGCAAGCTGGAGATCCGCGGCGCCACCGCCAACAACCTCCAGGACGTCGACGTCGACATCCCGCTCGGCGTGCTCTGCGTCGTCACCGGAGTCGCCGGCTCCGGCAAGAGCTCGCTCGTCCACGGCTCCATTCCCGCGCCCGAGGGCGTCGTCTCGGTCGACCAGACCCCGATCCGCGGCTCGCGCCGCAGCAACCCGGCGACGTACACCGGACTGCTGGAACCGATCCGCAAGGCCTTCGCCAAGGCCAACGGCGTCAAGCCGGCCCTGTTCAGCGCCAACTCCGAGGGCGCCTGCCCCACCTGCAACGGCGCCGGCGTCATCTACACCGACCTGGCGATCATGCAGAGCGTGGCCACCACCTGCGAGGACTGCGAGGGCAAGCGGTTCGACGCGTCGGTCCTCGAGTACCACTTCGGCGGCCGGGACATCAGCGAGGTGCTCGCGATGTCGGTGACCGAGGCCGAGGAGTTCTTCCGCGCGGGCGAGGCGCGGATACCGGCCGCGCACAAGATCGTCGAGCGGATGGCGGACGTCGGACTCGGCTACCTCACCCTCGGCCAGCCGCTGACCACGCTGTCCGGCGGTGAGCGGCAGCGGCTGAAGCTGGCCGTCCACATGGCCGGCAAGGGCGGTGTGTACGTCCTCGACGAGCCGACGACCGGTCTGCACCTCGCCGACGTCGAGCAACTGCTCGGCCTGCTTGACCGGCTGGTCGACTCCGGCAAGTCGGTCATCGTCATCGAGCACCACCAGGCCGTCATGGCGCACGCCGACTGGATCATCGACCTCGGCCCCGGCGCCGGTCACGACGGTGGCCGGATCGTCTTCGAGGGCACCCCCGCCGACCTCGTCGCCGAGCGCTCCACCCTCACCGGTGAGCACCTCGCGGCCTACGTCGGCGGCTGAGCGGCGATGTGCTTCTGGACGGGCCTGGACCTGGCCCGCGAGAATGTGGGTGTGCGATCAAACTCGACGTCCGAGGAACAGCGGCTGCGGAACCTCGCGCTGCTGCGCCGGGTCCGTGACCGGATGGACCGGGAGTACGCCCAGCCGCTGGACGTCGAGGCACTCGCGCGCGGCGTGCACATGTCGGCCGGGCACCTCAGCCGCGAGTTCAAGCTCGCCTATGGCGAGTCCCCGTACGGCTACCTGATGACGCGGCGGATCGAGCGCGCGATGGCGTTGCTGCGCCGCGGCGACCTCAGTGTCACCGAGGTGTGCTTCGCGGTCGGCTGTTCGTCGCTGGGCACCTTCAGCACGCGCTTCACCGAGTTGGTCGGCATGACGCCCAGCGCCTACCGGCGGCAGGCGGCGGACGAGACGGCGGGGATTCCGTCGTGCGTGGCGAAACAGGTGACCAGGCCGCTGCGGAACCGGGAAGTGCCGTTCAGCCGGGCGGCGGCGGTCGCCGGTAGGGCGCCGGTCGGCGAGCCGCAGGCATCGTGACGGGCCGGGGGCGCCGCACCCGGTGCGGCGCCCCCGGCCCGCCGGCCGAACAAACGCGGCGACTCAGGTGAGCGCCTCCGCCAGCAGCCCGGCCGTCTCGGCCACCAGGGCGTCGTCCCACGCCGCGTCCTGAGCGGGCTTGGTGGACAGCACCGCGAGGACGACCGGGGCGCCGTCGGGGGTCCAGGCGACGCCCACGTTGTTGGTGGTGCCGTAGGAGCCCGAACCCGTCTTGTCGGCGATGGTCCAGGTCGGGGGCAGACCGGCGCGGAAGCGTTTGCCGCTGGTGGTGTTGCTCAGCAGCCAGTGCGTGAGCAGGCCCCGGTCCGGGCGGTTCAGGGCGTCGTCGTCGAGGACCAGCCTGCCGTAGGTACGGCCGATCGCGCGGGGGCTGGTGGTGTCCGTGACACGCCACGGTTCCGCCGAGTTCAGCTCCGTCTCCCAGCGGTCCAGCCGGGTCACCGGGTCGCCCAGGGAGCGGGCGAAGCGGGTGATGGCGGTGGGGCCGCCGAGTTCGCGCAACAGGAGGTTGCCCGCGCCGTTGTCGCTGTAGGTGATGGCGACCTCGCAGAGCTCGGCGACCGTCATCCCCTCGGCCAGATGCTCCCTGGTCTTGTCGGAGCCGGTCGCCGGCAGGTCCGCCGCCGTGTAGTGGATACGGCGGGCGAGGAACTCGCCGTCGCGGTCGAGGTCCCGCACGACGGCCGCGGCGGCGAGGGTCTTGAACACCGAGCACATCGGGAAGCGCTCGTCGGCGCGGTGGGTGACGGTCTTCTTCGTACGGACGTTGTGCGCGAACACACCCAGACGGGCGCCGTGCCGCCGCTCCAGTTCGTGGAGGCGGTCGGCGGTGGATGCGTGGGCGGGTGCGCCGGTGAGGAGCGCGGCGGCGGTGGCGGTGCCTGCGGTGAGCAGGGTGCGTCGGCCTAAGATGTCGGTCTCCTTCGCTCGATTTCGTCTGACGGATGATGACGATCTCTGCAGTGATCGACGCCGTACGTCATTCCTTGGTTGCCGTGCCGTAGACCATCGGCCGACGGCCAACGGCGCCCGCGCTCGCCACAGTGGCCGTATGGAGAACACCAAGGGGATCAGCCGGGCACGATTTCTCGCCGGAGCGGCGGCCGTCGGACTGGCGGGGGCGATGCTGCCCACGGGACAGGCCGCGGCGACCGGACGGGGGCGAGGGCTGAAGCACCGGGGCGTCGTCTACACCGTCGGCGCGGGGGAGACGCCCGGCACCGCGTGGAGCGCTGCCCGGATGCGCCGGGACCTCCGCGTCATCCGTGACGAGCTGCACGCCGACACGGTCGACGTGACCGGCGACGGCGTCGACCGCCTCATCACCACGGCCGCCGAGGCCGCCGAACGCGGGCTGCACGTCTGGCTCCAGCCGACCCTCGGGGACGTGCCGGAGCGGGAGATCCTGGACTCGATCGCCGAATGCGGCCGGTTCGCCGAGCGGCTGCGCCGGCAGGGCGCGGGCGTCGACTTCAGCGTGGGCTGCGAGTTCTGGCTGTTCGTGCCGGGGATCATCCCGGGCGAGACGGTCCTGGACCGCGTCGACAACCTCCAGAAAGGCAACGTCGACATGGCGAGGATGCGGCGTCGCCTGGCCCGCTTCACCGCGAAGGCGGCGGCGGTGGGCCGCTCCGTCTTCCACGGCCGCCTCAGCTACGCCGCCGCCCAGGACGAGGAGCTCGAGCCGGTCGACTGGGACCTCTTCGACGTCGTGGGCATCGACTACTACTCCTACTTCCGCCAACAAGCCGACTACGTACGCGAGTTGCGACGCTACCAGCGCTGGGGCAAGCCCCTGGCCATCACCGAGTTCGGCACATGCGCGTATGTCGGCGCACCTGAGGCGGGCGGCATGGGCTGGAACATCGTCGACCACACGAAGGAGCCCGACGAGATCAAGGGCGACCCGGTGCGCAGCGAGCGCACACAGGCCGCCTACATGGTCGATCTGCTGAAGGTCTTCGAGTCGATGAACCTGTACGCGGCGATGGCCTTCGAGTTCGTCACCCCGGACGCCCCCCACCGCCCCGACGACCCCCGCTACGACCTGGACCTGGCGAGCTACGCCATCACCAAGCCGATCAAGGACGACCCCGACGACCCGGCGTCGGACTGGCACTGGGAACCGAAGGAGGCGTTCCACGCCGTGGCCGGACGGTACGCGAGCTGCCGCTGAGCGGGCCCGAATCACTCGCAGTAGAGGTCCTGTGCCGGCCGCTGCCCGGTAGCCAGGAACCGGGAGACGGCGTCATCCCCGCACGCGTTGCCGTTCTCCAGGTACGCGTCATGCCCCGTCGAGTTGACGGTGACCATGACGGCCCGTCGCCCAAGCGCCGCGCGCAGCTTCAGCGCACCGCTGAGCGGCGTCGCCACATCCCGCTCGTTCTGGACCATCAGAAGGTTGGACGGCCCACGGTCGCTCACCCGCAGCGGGGCCTCCTTCGGCTGCCACGGCCATGCGGCGCAGACCATCGCGTTCCTCGGCATGCCGGCGGTCAGCGGGTACTTCGCCCGGCTCTCGGCGACGCCCTTCTCGTACACCGCGGCCGACCTCGGCCAGGCGGCGTCGTTGCAGATGGTGGCGGCGCCGACCGCGGTGTAGTTCTGCAGCGCCGCCTGCGGCGGGCTCTCCGGCGCGGGCGGCAGCGTGCCCTTGTGCGCGGCCAGCATCAGCTTCGCGAGCACCGGGTAGTCGTCGGGGTCGTAGAGGCTGTTGAGCATGGTCTGACGCAGGACGTTGCCGTTCAGCTCCGCCGGGTTGGCGCCGGGCCAGGGGAGAGGCTCGCGGTCCAGACGGGCCGCGAGGGCGAGGAAGCGCGACCGCACCTCGGCCGGTGTGCCGGCGACACGGTCCGGATTGCCGGGCCTGGCCGCCCACTTGGCGAACTCGGGGAAGTTGTCCTCGACGCCTGCCTCGAACGCCTGGAGCCAGGCCCGCTCCGCCCGCACCGGGTCCGCGTCGTCGCTGCTGTCCAGCACGATGCGGTCGGTGCGCCGCGGGAACAGCTCCGCGTAGGCGGCGCCGATGTACGTGCCGTACGAGACGCCCCAGGCGGACAGCTTCCGTTCGCCGAGGGCGGCTCGGATGCTGTCGATGTCACGGGCGTTGTTCTTGCTGCTGATGTGCTGCATCAGCTCGCCGCCGTTGCGGGCGCAGGCGTCCGACATGCGCCGTGCGGTGGCCATGTTCCCGGCGACGGACCCGTCCGGGGCCGGCCAGGGGCGCAGCGCCGTGAGAGCGAGGTCCCGGTGCTCGACCTCGCAGGTCACCGCGGTCGAGGGCGCGTTGCCGCGCGGTGCGAACCCGATCAGGTCGTAGGTGTCCCGGACCCGCTGCGGCAGCTTCTGACCCTTGCCGGAGGGGTCGCCGAGGCTGTCCCCGCCGGGCCCGCCGGCGATCAGCAGCAGCGCGCCCCGGCGGGCGGAAGGCTTCTCGCTGGGGATACGGGAGACGGCGATGTCGATCTTCGGCCCGCCGGGGTCGGCGTAGTCCATCGGCACGGACACGGTCGCGCACCGCTGACGCGGATCGAGCCCGTCACCCTCGCAGTCGGTCCACTTCAGCGGCGCGGGCGCGCCGGTGGCGGTCGCGGTGAGCGGCGTGACGAGTCCGAAGACGACTCCGCAGGCGGCGGCGATGAGGGCTGCGCTCTTCGTGATCTGCTTCATGCCCAGCAGCCTGACGGACGATGACGGAGTGTCACATCCGGGCAACTCCCCTATCTGCCATGGGGATTACCTCCCCTGTCGGTCCGGTGGATTACCCCCATACGGCGACCCTTACGTCAGCCCCAGCACCATGATGAGCCGATCCTCGCCGGGCCCCAGATAGTCCCTGTGCACACCCCCCTCGGGGGCGAATCCGAGGGTCCGGTACAGCATGATCGCCGCCGCGTTCGTCGGCTCCACGGTCAGCCGCACCTCGTGGACCCGCTCCCTGCGCAGCTGCCGCAGCACCTCCAGCATCAGCCGTTTGCCCAGCCCGCGCCCCCGCTGGTCGGCGCTGACGGCGAGGCTGAGGACCCAGCACACATAGCCGTCCGAGGTGGTGACGAAGAGGACATAGCCGTGCAGGCTGTCACCGTCGTCGAGGACGAGGACGCGGTCACCGTGCACATCGAGGTGCTGGCGCAGGACGAAGTAGGGGTACGGATCGTCCGGAAAGACCTCCCGGTCGACGCGCAGCAGCTCGGGCAGATCCGCGTCGGTGACGCCCCTCATGGTCAGCGGCCGATCGCTGATGTCGGCGAAGAACGCCTGGTCAGCGTGACGACCCAGAACAGGGAAACGTTCCTCCGGCACGGCCATCAACTGCCCCCTATGTGATGGATTGGAGTCACTCGTACGGGTGAGCACCTGTTGCCTGCCCTTTCAGGCGCTCGGTTGGTGATCAGCCCATCTTGAGCAGGGCAATCCGGCGGTTCAAGAGTGCGAGATGCTTATGCCTCGACGCGCTCCCAGTGCGCCTTCCTTTGGTACCGTGACAGAATGACCCAGAGATCGTCGGGGGGCGTCCAGTTGAAGAACGCTGAGGTGCGCTGGGCGGCATTCGACCCGATCGCCTATGTTGATCATAACTACCGCGCCTTACAGGCAGAGGACGCGGAGATCCTGCACATGGTACGGGATCATTTCGGCGATCATTTCCAGAAGCAGGGCGGCGGCCCCGTTTCCGGTATCGACGTAGGCGCCGGCGCCAATCTCTATCCCGCACTGGCCATGATGCCGTGGTGCGAGGAGATCACCCTGTTCGAGCGCTCGCCCACCAACGTCGGCTACCTCAGGAGTCAGATCGACTCCTACGACGACAACTGGGACCAGTTCTGGGACGCCCTGCGCGAGCACGAGGCGTACAACTCCCTTGGGATGGACCCGCGTGAGCGGTTCCGGAAGGTCGTCTCGGTCGAGCAGGGCGACCTCTTCGACCTCGCGCGGTACGGGCGGCGGTGGTCCATGGGGACCATGTTCTTCGTCGCCGAGTCGATGACCACCTCCCACCAGGAGTTCAGGCTGGGTGTGGAGCGTTTCCTGCGCGTCCTCGCCCCGGGTGCCCCCTTCGCGGCCGCCTTCATGGAGCATTCGAAGGGCTATCACGCGGGCGAGCATTTCTTCCCGGCCTGTGACGTGGGAGAGTCCGAGGTCCGCGAGAGCCTTGAGGCATTCGTGAGCGACGTCAAGGTCCAACGGCTCGAATCCGAGGCCGCGGTGCGCGACGGGTATTCCGGAATGATCGTCGCCTACGGCTGGCGCAGCAATTCGGATTCGGTCATTCCGATCAGCTGATCGGTGAATCTTCACAGTGAATCTTCACAACAGAAGAGGGATATTCCTCAACTGATGGCAGTGCGGTCTGTGTGAGGGGCATGGGATGCAGATCAAGCCACGCCAGCATCTGCTGGACATCTGGCAGGCAATCGCCCGCCACTCTTTCGACGGGGGAGAGTGGGAGTGGGGCGACTGGGGCGGAGAGAGCAGTGTGGCCGACGCCGAGCGGCTGCTCTGCCTGCTGTACCCGGCAACCGAGATCCCCGCGTTCCGGCTTGACGACCCGGACACCACACAGGAGGACGTCCAGCAGGTCCTGAAGAAGGCGGGCGGACGGCTGGACATCCCGGCCAACCTCGTCACGGCCGCGGCCGACTTCATGCGCGCGCACACCGGCGACGACAAACGGCCGACCTTCGCCGGCGGCTACTACTTCGGCTCCGCGGACAAGACCAGGGAAGTCACCGAGGAACAACGCCAGTTGGGCGTGGTCGACTCCTTCTCCATGTCGATCACCCTGTGCCTGGCCACCCTCGGCTTCCTCAAGATCTACGAGACCAGGACCCGGCGCAGCGACATCAAGGAGACCATCGCCGAGCTGCGCCAGGCGACCAGCAACCGGCTCACCGCCGCCATGGTGAGCCTGCTGCGCTCCTTCGTCGTCAACGTCTTCGACACCGACTCCTCCCAGGGCCGTACGCTCAGCGAACTCCTCGGCCAGGGACGGATGTCGCAGCGGCAGGTGCTGAACACGTTCCAGAACCGCTTCCGCGCGTTGCGGGCCGCCATCGTCGAGAGCGTCTACCTCGGTATCGACGTCCAGGAAGGCCTCAAGGACGAGAACCAGCTGTTCGAGTGCGGCTGGGCGTGGACCATGGTCAAGGACTCTCCCGAGGTCGAGACCACCGAACCCGTCGGGCCGCAGCCCGAGGGCGTCGCCAACGCGGTGCCGTATCTGTACTTCACCGTGGTCGCCCTCGACGGTATCCAGGACCTGTTCTCCGACCGCACCCTCACCCTCGGCCTGCTCAACACCGAACAGCAGCGGCTCGCCGAGGCGCTCCGGCTGCGGTGGGAGCTGACCCAGCAGTACTGGTCCCGCATCGCCCGCTTCGACGACGACCGCTGGCCCCTGGAGGACATCCCCTGGCGTACGACGGGACAGAAGCTGGAGTCCGAATACTTCTCCCTCTCCGTCGCCGCCATTCTCGTGCACGACCTGATGCGCCGCCGGGCCACCGACGACGACCTCACCCGCACCGTCGGCATCATGGAGCGCCTCGCCGAGCGCGGCCGTATCACCAGCCGGATGACCCGCGACGACCCCGTCGTCCACGAGCTGCACAACATGGGCGTCGCGCTGCCGTTGCAGGGCAGTGAGCGGATCGGGCCGCCCATGACCTGGGCCATGACCGACTTCTCGGCACAGCTGCTGAAGCGGACCGTCCAGCTGTGCACCCTGTCGCGCAACCTCGCCTCGCACGACCGGCTGCTCAGACTCGCCGAGGACGTATTCGACCACATGTGGCGCCGCCGCATCCGGGACGGCGAGGGCGTCGGCCTGTGGGACAACGTGCACGCCGCGTACCCCGAGGCTGAGATCCAGAAGCGGCGCGTCCCGGTCTCGTGGAGCATCACCGAGCGGGTCACCGAGGTGATGGTCCAGGCCCACGCCATGTACCGCCAGCCCCCGATCCGCAGCCTCGAACTCACCGAGTTGGCAAGGGCGTTGCTCAGTGAGTCGGCCCACCTCCTGGGCAACGAACAGATGGAACCCGCGCCCGCCGGAGACGGCCGGCACGGAATGCAGCTCAGGAACATCGAGGTCAAGTTGCGCCGCGCCCGCAGCCTCGTGGACGAACAGCCGGGTACGGCCTACGCGTTGACCCTCGACGTGCTGGGACAGCTCGACTCGCTCGCCCGTGCCCGCGAAGCCGCGGACCGGGGAGTGTGAACCGTGCTGATCTTCGCCGCCTCCGACAAAGGAGGCACGGGCCGCTCCGTCACGAGCGCCAACCTCGCCTACCACCGCGCGCTGGCCGGGGACGACGTCTGCTACCTGGACTTCGACTTCGGCTCGCCCACCGCGGCGGCCGTCTTCGACGTGGGCGACGCCCGTCAGGAGACCGAGGACCGCGGGCTGCACGCCTACCTCATAGGGGACGTCAGCGAACCGGCCCGGATCGACGTCTGGTCCGAGACCGAGCACCAGGTGCTGCGCTTCCCGCCGCCCGGCTGTGGCCGCCTGGTGCTGATGCCCGGCGACATCAGCGGCGGCGAGTTCGCCACCAGCGACGACAATCTGCGCCGCTGCGTCGACCTGCTGATGAACCTGTACTACGAGTTCGACCTGGTCGTCGTCGACCTCAGCGCCGGCCGCTCCTACGCCGTCGACATGGTCCTGGAGGCCACCGCACAGCCCGAGATGCGCGAGGTCTTGGCCCGCTGGCTGGTCTTCCACCGCTGGACCCGCCAGCATGTGGGGGCCGCCGCGAGCCTGGTCTTCGGCAAGCGCGGCATCGTCGCCGGCGGCATCGAGCGCGGCCACGACGAGGAGGCGCTGCGCAACGCCATCCGCTTTGTGCGGGCGGCGGTGCCCGACCCGGAATCGCCGCTGTGGTCGCAGGTCTCGCCCACCCAGTCGGCGTGGATGCGCAAGACCGACGGCGACCTCAAGCAGCTCGCCTCCACCCACGGCATCGGCTACAGCCAGGTCCTCGGCTCCGTACCGCTCGAACCGGTCCTGCAATGGCGTGAGCAGCTCATCACCGACGAGGACGTGCTCGACAGCCAGATCGCCAACCAGGAGACCTGGACCGCGCTGAGCCAGCTCGCCGGACGCCTGACCGACGACAAGTACTGGGAGCAGGCGTGAGCGAAGCCGTGTTCCAGGAGACCACCGCGGAGCTGCGCACCCAGTCCGTGCCGCTGTCCCATCTCTCGCTGGAGCTGGGCCACCTCTACATGGAGGACTTCGAGGCGGGTCCCAAACGGCTCGGTGAGCACTTCGCCGAGGTGCGGGTCTGGGTGGACGCCGTACGCGCCTCGACGGCCCGCCGCAGCAAGCGCCCGCGCATCAGCACCTGCTTCCTCGTCGACGACTACTTCACCCGCTTCTCCACCCCGGCCGAGCTGATCCCGATGGTGCTCAAGGAGGCCGAGAAGGCGGGCCTCGTCATCGACTACCTGGCCCGCGAGTCGGGCTGCGCGGTCGCCGACCGCGTCGAACTCGCGGAATCGGTCATGCACCGTCTCGTAGAGTCCCCGCCGCCCGGCAGCTACGGCTCCCGCCCGCCCGTCAGCCAGACCGGCTGGCTGCCCAACGGCCAGCGCACGCCCTCGACGTCCCGCAGCGCACTGGGCGAGGTCAAGGGCTGGGAGGCGCCCCAGGAGACGGCGGCCCGCAACCACTCCATCTTCATGGACGTCGAGCTGTGGTCGGAGAAGGACGGACGGCGGCTGTGGTCCTGCCCGTTCCTGGCCGCCGTATGGCAACTCGCCCGGCTGGGCCTGTTACGGCACCTCGGCCAGCCCGTCCTCGTGCCCAAGGACTGGCAGGGCGAGGACTTCCCGCACGACTGGGACCGGCTGCCGCCGCTGGTCAAACTCACCGACACCAAGGCCGCGTTCAGCGCGTACCGCACCTGCACCCTGATGCCGAACCGCTTCCTCGCCGTCGAGGACGCCGTACGGCTCATCCTGGACCAGACAGACGTCGACGCGGGGGCCCTGCGGCAGGTCGCCGAGCGGTCGGCCGGCGAGGGCGTGCCGGTACCGGCGGCCGTCGCGCAGCGCGCCACCTATGTCTTCTACGAGGAGCCGGGCGACTCCTCCGAGGCCGAGGAGAGCTGAGATGACGGCGGCCCCCGGACACCCCGCGCGTTCGGTCCTCGCCTGCGGCGAGGTGCGCACCTGTCTGCTGCCGTCCCACCAGCCGCTGGACGCCCGGGCGGCCGTCCAGCTGCTCCGGCTGCGCGCCGACGAGCCCGTCAGGGTCTCCGAACGGCCCAGCATGTACGTCCGTTCCCCCGAGATCCTGACCGGCGTGGACTGCCGGCTGCCCGCCTCCAACGGCTCCAAGGTCCGGGCCGTCGGTACGGTGGCCGCCCGCGCGGCGCTGACCGAGGGCCGGCTGCTCCAGTCGACGGCGTACTTCAGCCTCCCGGCCGCCGGGCCCGACGTACGCCGCCCCTGGGGCCAGTACCTGGTACGGCCCGGACTGGTCGAGCCGTTCGGAAAGTTACCCCAACAGGCCACGGCGGAAGGCATGTTGAGGGGCGCCCGGCGCGGTGAGCTGGACCTCGGGATGATCGCCGAGGGCCTGCTGGCCGGGCTGCGGCGGCACGCCCTGCTGGACCGCCGGGTGCCCTTCAAGTCCAGCCCCACCAGGCTGCGTTGGGTCGCGCGACGCGAAGCCGACGGTGAGCGGGCGTCGCTGGTGAACTTCACCGTGGCCGAGGGCGGGCTGCGGACCATGGAGATACGGCTGCCGGAGCACATCCCGGCGGCATCCGCGGCGGGCATTTGCGAAGATCTCGCCCTGCACGACTGGCTTTTGACGACCGTTCAGCACATGCTTGACAACAGCAGGCTCGGTGCGACGGACGGGCCTTCCGTGGTCGACATACTGCATCCCGTCGTCGTACATCTGCTGCATCTGTGGATGCCGCGCGCACACGTGGACCCCGCGCTGGGTCACCTGTGGGACGTGCTGGAAGACAAGCCGGGGTTCTCCCGGCAGTGGGAGAACCTCAGTCGGCGCATCCGCGACCGACTGGCCCTCCAGGCCGTAGCGACACCGCAACAGGCACTGAGCAGACGCTGAGGGGCGCAACCGAACCACCAACCCGACGGGGGAAGAGACATGAACGGAGCGTCATCGTTAGGAGCAGGGAACAACGGGCAAGTCGCACCACGGCAGGATCAGCGCATGCCGAAGATGTTCTGGCGGATACTGATCACGGCCGGAGCGGCGGGTGGCGCCTTCCTGCTGACCAGCATTCTGAACGAGGACGACGGGAACATCTGGCAGTGGGTGGCGTCCATCGTCATCGGCAGCGCGGCGCTGATCGTGCAGTTCCTGATCGACTTCGGGGAGCGGTTCGAGAAGGTCGACCGGCGCTTCAACGAGATCCTCGCCGCGACGACGCTGTTCAGCCAGGTCGACGGTTCGGTGCTGCGCTCCGACGAGGTGACCCGGCTGGTCCTCGGCTACACCAAGGTCCGTGAGCAGGGCGGCGACATCGTGCAGGCCTTCGCCGAGAAGGAGCTGGGCCGCCTCGCCAAGACGATGGAGGGGCTCGGCAGCGGCAGCGCGGACTGCCCCGGCGAGAACAACGAGTGGCTGATCGACATCACCGACTGCGTCAAGATGACCGTCGACGCCACCAGCACCTCGGTGGACCGGGAGTTCTGGACGAGTGGGTCCGCCGAGCGGTATCTCACCGCGCAGGAGAAGGCGATCAAGAAGCGGGGCGTGGAGATCCGGCGTCTGTTCGTCGTGCGGTACGAGGAGGAGGTCACGCCGGAGCTCAGGGCGCTGTGCGAGAGCCAACGCAGGCGCGGCATCGAGGCCCGTATCGCGGTGCGGTCACTGATGGAGACGAACCCCAAGGTGGACGACTTCATCATCTTCGACGGCGAGCTGTGCTACGAGACCAAGCCGGACCAGGAGTCCAACCCGGACAAGACGTGGCTGAGCGCCGAGCCGGACCATATCGAGGACCGCGTCACCCAGTTCGCCAAGCTGTGGGCGGAGTCGGAGCGACAGGCGGGCCCCGAGCCCGAGCCCCAGCCGGCGGTCACTTCAGGGACGTGAGGAAACCGCTCCAGGCGTGGGCGGGGATGAGGAGTACGGGACTGTCCGAGGCGAGCTTGGAGTCTCGGACAGGGACGATACCGGGGACTCCGTCGGCGACCTCGACGCAGTCCTCCCCGCCGCTACCGCCGCTGTAGGTGCTCTTGCGCCAGGCGGCGGCCCCTGGGAAGTCGTACGCGACCTCGACGCAGTCCCCGCCGTTGCCGTCGCTGTAGGAGCTCTTGCGCCAGCTCGCGTTGCTCAGGTCGTACTCGCGCATCGTCTGTAGTCCTCCGCCGCCGACTCGACCAGGGCCCGGGACGCCTCCGGCGACAGCGCGGCGGCCCTGATCAGATCGTATGCCGCGTACGCGCGCTTCACCACAGCCGGATCGTCCAGCAGATTCCCCGAATACACGGCTTCTGTATAGGCCGTTGGCGGTGCGTCCTCGAACTCCATCAGCTTCAGCGAACCGGTCATGAGGGCGTACGCCCCAGCCGCGTACGGCAGCACCTGGATCAGCACTGTGCGCTCCCGTGCCATCGCCGCCACGCGCTCCAGCTGGTCCGCCATGACCTCCGGGCCACCGACCGGGATGCGCAGCACGTTTTCGTGCAGGACCACCCAATACACGGGCCGTGTAGCGTCCTTGAGGATGTGCTGGCGCTCCAGTCGCCCTGACACCTTGTCGCCGATGTACTCGTCAGGCGCGAACGCGTTCATCGCCAGCGTCACCGCCCGCGCGTACCCTGCAGTCTGCAGCAGGCCCGGCACCAGCACGGGCGCGAACTCACAGATCTTCGTGGCGAGCCGCTCCAGCTCCGCCGCCTTCGCGAAGTATTCCGCGTACCGCCGGTCGTTGATGAGCCGCTTCCACAAGCGCTCGAAAATACCGTCGGTTTGTAGCGCCTCATCGATCCGCTGGGCGACATCCAATTGCGGCTTTCGAATTGCCTGTTCGAACTGGCCGATGTAACCACCGGAGACAAATACCCGGGAACCCAACTCCACCTGAGTGATTCCGGCGTTCTCCCTTCGCCGCTTCAGTTCCGCCCCGAAGAACTCCCAAGCCGCCTGACGTGAACCGTTGGCCATGGCAACCCCCTTGCGCTGCCCCGCACTTGTAGGGCACAGACTCCTGCCGAGTGTAGGCGTCGCAGGTCACCATGGAGATGGAATGCGTGAAACCCAAATGGCAGGGGAGCAAGGTGACGGCACGACACTCGGCGCACTGCGTCGAAGAAGCGGAGGAAGCAGTGAAGGAATTGCGGGCGGTGCTCCAGAGGGCAGGAATTACGCTGCCGACACTCCGGATCGATCCGGCGAGTCTTGCGCGTGAAGCCCCTTGCCCGCTCGTCGAATTGGGCCGCTGTTCCGTCGAGACCGCGCAGCGCCTCGCGGCGGTGTTGCGATGAAGCCGCCGATCGGGGCTTATGTCGTCGACACTCGTTCGGGTCGGATCGGCGTGGTGATGGGACACGAGGGACCGTATGTACAGCTGAGGCCGTACGGGGGCGGCAAGGAGTGGGACGCCGAGCCGACGGCGGTGAGGAATGCCACGCCGGCCGAGCGGCTGCGCGCGGCGACGGCGTACGCGAACGCACGGAGCAGGGGTGAGGTTCCTTGACGTAGGGACGGGTGCGTAGGGTGCGGCGGCATGGCCTTGTGGAGATGGAGAAGGCGCGGTGTGAAGGCGGCCCGCCGCTACCCCGTGCCGCTCACCGTGCACCAGCTGTGGATGGTCGCGCTGAGCGCGCCGGTGAGCCGGGACCGGGGCGCCTCGCGGACCACGCTGTACCCGTACGCGCGGATCGACGACGACAGCGCCCGGCGCCGGCTGGCCGACCAGTGGGAGATCACCTCGCGGGAGCAGCTGGTCGGCCGGCTCGACGAGCTGTCCCGTACCGGCTACCGGGCCAGGGCGTACCGGCTCACCGGTGTCGCGCCGCTCGCCTGGGACGCCGCGCTGTACGTCGACATCGCCCGCCGGGGCTTCGCCTGCGGGCTGATCGGCGAGGACGAGGCGTGGACCGCGCTGAAGAACATCGTGCCGGCGGTGGTGGGGACGTACGGCTCCTGGCACGAGTACGCCGCTCACTATCTGCTCGGGCGGCAGGTCTGGCGGGACGGGCTGCGCGGCACGGAGGAACCCCGGCCCCCGGCGTCGCAGGAGGTCGCCGATGAGCATCTGCGCTCCCTGCTGGACCCGGCGAATCGTTCCAGCCCTTGGAACATGGCCCCCTGGGACGCCATAAGCCACCCCGACCGCACCCGCTGACCCCTGCCGTACGCGAGAATGAACCCATGAGCCTGTTCCGCGACGACGGCATCGTGCTGCGCACCCAGAAGCTGGGCGAGGCGGACCGGATCATGCTGTGCTGCCCCGGGGGGCACCCCCCGGACCCCCGGCCGAAAGCCCGTGGAGGCCTGCGATGAGTCTCTTCCGGGATGACGGCATCGTGCTGCGCACCCAGAAACTCGGGGAAGCGGACCGGATCATCACGCTGCTCACTCGTGGGCACGGGCGGGTGCGGGCCGTGGCCCGGGGGGTGCGGCGGACCAAGTCGAAGTTCGGTGCTCGGCTCGAACCGTTCTCCCATGTCGACGTGCAGTTCTTCGCGCGGGGGAGCGAGCTGATCGGGCGTGGTCTGCCGCTGTGCACGCAGAGCGAGACCATCGCTCCGTACGGCGGCGGGATCGTCAGCGACTACGCCCGCTACACCGCCGGGACGGCCATGCTGGAGACCGCCGAGCGGTTCACCGACCATGAGGGCGAGCCGGCCGTGCAGCAGTATCTGCTGCTCGTCGGCGCCCTGCGGACGCTCGCACGCGGCGAGCACGCCCCGCACCTCGTTCTTGACGCGTTCCTGCTCCGCTCCCTCGCCGTCAACGGCTACGCCCCCACCTTCAGCGACTGTGCGAAATGCGGCATGCCCGGACCCAACCGCTTCTTCTCGGTCGCCTCCGGGGGCTCGGTCTGTGTCGACTGCCGGGTGCCCGGTAGCGTCGTACCGTCCCCGCAGACACTGGAACTGCTCGGTGCGCTGCTTACGGGAGACTGGGAGACGGCGGACGCCTGCGAGCCGCGGTACGTCCGGGAGGGCAGCGGGCTGGTGTCGGCCTATCTGCACTGGCACCTGGAGCGCGGGCTGCGTTCGCTTCGGTACGTGGAAAAGTAAGGGAGACGACAAGCACATGGCCGTGAGTGGGTTCCTGGGGCGTCGGCGACGCGAGTACAAGGCGCCGGAGCCGCACCCGTCCGGCGCCCGCGCGCCGAAGCTGCCGGGCGAGCTGATTCCGAAGCATGTGGCGATCGTCATGGACGGGAACGGCCGCTGGGCGAAGGAGCGCGGGCTGCCGCGCACCGAGGGCCACAAGGTCGGTGCCGAGCGGGTGCTGGACGTCCTCCAGGGCGCGGTCGAGATGGGTGTGGGGGCGATCTCGCTGTACGCCTTCTCCACCGAGAACTGGAAGCGCTCGCCCGACGAGGTGCGCTTCCTGATGAACTTCAACCGTGACTTCATCCGCAAGACCCGCGACCAGCTCGACGAGCTGGGGATCCGGGTGCGGTGGGTCGGCCGGATGCCCAAGCTGTGGAAGTCCGTCGCCAAGGAGCTCCAGATCGCTCAGGAGCAGACCAAGGACAACGACAAGCTGACGCTGTACTTCTGCATGAACTACGGCGGCCGGGCCGAGATCGCGGACGCCGCGCAGGCCCTCGCCGAGGATGTGAAGGCCGGGCGGCTGGACCCGTCGAAGGTCAACGAGAAGACCTTCGCCAAGTACATGTACTACCCGGACATGCCGGACGTGGACCTGTTCCTGCGCCCGAGCGGTGAGCAGCGCACCTCCAACTACCTTCTCTGGCAGAGCGCTTACGCCGAGATGGTCTTCCAGGACGTGCTGTGGCCGGACTTCGACCGGCGTGACCTGTGGCGCGCGTGCGTGGAGTTCGCCTCGCGCGACCGGCGGTTCGGCGGCGCGATCCCGAACGAGGAACTGCTCGCCATGGAGGGCCGCCCCGAGGAGGGCTGACCCCCCGGACGCAGACGCACGGGAACGGCCCCGCTCCACCGAAGTGGAGCGGGGCCGTTCGCGGTTCTGCTCAGGCCGACATCAGTTGTCGTTGAGGAACGTGTAGTCCTTGCACTCGCCGTCAGGCGCGCGGCAGAACTTGAAGCCGATGCGGGTGTTCTCCGGCAGGTCGTACTTGCCGCCCATGCTGGCCTTCTTGGTGGCGGTGTTGCCCTCGCCGCCGACCGTGAAGGAGTAGCGCGGGTTGCCGCTCGGGCTGCCGATGTACACGTTCATCGTGACACCGCGGCCGTCGGCGTCGTTGTCCTTGATCGTGACAACGTCACCGTACTCGTTGAAGAAGCCGGTGCCGCTCCAGTCGACGCCAGGCACGTTCCCCCAGGCATCCCCCGTGTGCATGGTGTGGTCGGCGGCCACCGCGGAGTTCGCGACAGCCATCACGAGCGCGGCGCTCGCAGCGGCCACACCTGCCATACGTCCCAGTCTCAAGTTGTTCTCCCCTGTTCTGTGCGGCTCCTGTGGTCGCAGGAGCCATAAATGATCATACAAACGTATGATCACGAACAGGTAACTGGGTGTTCATGTTTTGGCCAACTGGCCGGATTTGCTCAGCCGTTGGCCGCCGCGCACTCCGCGCACGTACCGAAGATCTCCACCGTGTGGGCCACGTTCACAAAGCCGTGCTCCGCCGCGATGGCGTCCGCCCACTTCTCCACGGCCGGGCCCTCGACCTCGACCGCCTTGCCGCAGACACGGCAGACCAGGTGATGGTGGTGCTCGCCGGACGAGCAGCGGCGGTACACCGACTCTCCGTCGGAGGTGCGCAGGACATCGACCTCGCCGGCGTCGGCGAGGGACTGGAGCGTGCGGTAGACCGTGGTGAGCCCGACCGAGTCGCCCTTGTGCTTGAGCATGTCGTGGAGCTCCTGCGCACTGCGGAACTCGTCGACCTCGTCAAGGGCGGCCGCCACGGCTGCACGCTGCCGGGTGGCTCGGCCCTTCACGGGCGGTCCTGCCGTCGTCACCGGTTGCCTCCTCACGTCTGCGCCTTGCCGGGCCATTGTGCCAGCCCGGATCGGGAGCGGTCAGACGCTCATCTTCCCGTCGCTCTCCCTGCTGGCCGGAATCGCGCACTCCGCCGGGTCTCCGGAGGGCTGCGCGGCCGTCAGGGCACGGGCCCTGCGCCGGGCCAGCGGGGTCGCCAGCGCGGTCAGCGCGATGAACGCGCCGATGGTGAGCAGCACGATCGTCGCGCCGGGCGGCACGTCCTGGTAGTACGAGGTGACCGTGCCGCCGATCGTCACCGTGATGCCGATCGCGACGGCGATGGCGAACGTCGCCGCGAAGCTGCGGGTCAGCTGCTGCGCCGCCGCCACCGGCACCACCATCAGCGCGCTCACCAGCAGCAGGCCGACCACCCGCATCGCGACCGTCACCGTCACCGCCGCGGTGATCGCCGTCAGCAGGTTCAGGGCACGCACCGGAAGGCCCGTGACCCGCGCGAACTCCTCGTCCTGGCTCACCGCGAACAGCTGCCGGCGCAGCCCGAGGGTGACCAGCACCACGAAGGCGGCCAGCAGGATGATCGCCGTCACGTCCGACTCGCTCACCGTGGAGAGGGAGCCGAAGAGGTACGAGGTCAGGTTGGCGTTAGAGCCGTTCGGTGCGAGGTTGATGAACATCACACCGCCGGCCATGCCGCCGTAGAAGAGCATCGCGAGGGCGATGTCGCCGCGGGTCTTGCCGTACCAGCGGATCAGCTCCATGAGGACCGCGCCGAGCACCGAGACCAGCGTCGCCATCCACACCGGCGACCAGGACAGCAGGAAGCCGAGGCCCACGCCGGTCATCGCGACATGGCCGATTCCGTCGCCCATCAAGGCCTGGCGGCGCTGAACGAGGTAGATGCCGACGGCGGGGGCGGTGATGCCGACCAGCACGGCGGCGAGCAGCGCCCGCTGCATGAAGTCGTAGTTCAGGAAGTCCATCAGCTCAGCAGCCCCGTCCGGATCGGTTCGGCGTCGTGAGCCGCGTGCGGGTGTACATGGTCGTGGCCGGGCAGCGCGTGCTGGCCGACGGCCTTCGGGGGCGGCCCGTCGTGCGTCACGCAGCCGTCACGCAGTACGACCGCCCGGTCGATCAGGGGCTCCAGGGGGCCCAGCTCATGCAGCACGAGCAGCACCGTCGCACCGGCCGCGACCTGCTCCCTGAGCGTCCGCGCGAGCACCTCCTGGCTGGCCAGGTCCACGCCCGCCATCGGCTCGTCCATGATCAGCAGTTGAGGCTCGGAGGCCAGGGCGCGGGCTATGAGCACGCGCTGGTGCTGGCCGCCGGAGAGGGCGTTCACGGAGTCCTTCACCCGGTCCGCCATGCCGACGAGCTCCAGGGCGTGGCGCACGGCGGCGTGGTCGGCCTTGCGGAAGACGCCGAAGCGGGTGCGCGAGAGGCGGCCCGAGGAGACGACCTCGCCGACCGTGGCGGGCACACCGCCGGCGGCCGTCGTGCGCTGCGGGACGTAGCCCACCCGCGCCCAGTCGCGGAACCGGGCCCGCGGGGTGCCGAACAGCTCGATCTCGCCGGCGCTGACCGGCACCTGGCCGATGACGCTGCGCACGGCCGTCGACTTGCCCGAGCCGTTGGCGCCGAGCAGCGCGACGACCTCACCGTGGCGCACGGTGAGGTCGATGCCGCGCAGGACGGGGCGCGAACCCAGCTCGGCGCGTACGCCGCGCAGCGATATGACGGGCTCGTTCATGCCGTCCTCCGTAGGTCGATCACTTGCGTAGGTCGCTCACTTGGTGCCCAGGGCGGACTTCAGGGCCGTGAGATTGGCCTCCATGACCGCGAAGTAGTCGTCGCCCTTGGACTTGTCGGTGATGCCCTCCAGCGGATCGAGGACGTCCGTCTTCAGGCCCGCGTCGCCGGCGAGGGTCTTCGCGGTCTTGTCGGACACGAGTGTCTCGTAGAAGACGGTGGTGACGCCGTCGGCCTTGGCCTCGTCGCGGAGCTCCTTGATCCGGGCCGGGCTGGGCTCGCTCTCCGGGTCGAGACCGGCGATGGCCTCCTGGGTGAGGCCGTAGCGCTCGGCGAGGTAGCCGAAGGCGGCGTGGTTGGTGAAGAAGACCTTGCTCTTGGTGTTCTTCAGGCCGTCCGCGAACTGGGCGTTGAGCTCGTCGAGCTTCTTGACCAGCGCTTCGGCGTTCTTCTTGTAGTCCGCGGCGTGGTCCGGGTCGGCCTTCTCGAAGGCCTTGGCGACACCCTCGGCGACCTCGGCGTACTTCACCGGGTCCAGCCAGATGTGCGGGTCGCGGGCGTGCTCCTCCTCCTCGGAGTGCGCCTCCTCGCCCTCGTGCTCGTGGCTGTCCTCCAGGTTGCCGTGGTCCTCGAGCTTGGTGAGCGCGGCGGCGTCGATCTTGGTCTTGACGCCGGACTGCGTGACGGCCTCGTCGACGGCGGGCTGGAGGCCCTTGAGATAGAGGGCGGCGTCGGACTCCTCGATCTGCGCGCGCTGCTGGGCGCTGACCTCGAGGTCGTGCGGTTCCTGGCCGGGTTGGGTCAGACTGGAGACCTTCACATGGTCGCCGCCGATCTGCTCGGCGAGGAACGCCATCGGGTAGAACGACGCGACGACGTCGAACTTGTCCGTGTTGCCCGCCGCCTCGCTGTCCGAGGAGCAGGCGGAGAGCGTGCCGATGCCGAGTGTGGTGACGGCCGCGAGGGCGATCGCGGATATATGAGGTCGTCGTACGTTCATGACAGTCATTTTCAGCGAAGTTGGAAACGGTTGTCAACAAGCGTGAGCGGCCGTCCACAGAGGGCTACCGATTTGGTTGAGGGGGAGGCCCCGCCGGTACCCTGAAGCATTCGCTGTGAAGCGCCTCGCTTCGTCGCCCGTCGTCGTAATGAAGAGAGCACCGTGGCCGCCGACAAGATCGACACCATCGTCAGCCTGAGCAAGCGCCGTGGCTTCGTATTCCCCTGCAGTGAGATCTACGGCGGCCAGCGCGCCGCCTGGGACTACGGGCCGCTGGGTGTCGAGCTCAAGGAGAACCTCAAGCGCCAGTGGTGGCGCTACATGGTGACGTCGCGCGAGGACGTCGTCGGTATCGACTCGTCCGTGATCCTGGCCCCCGAGGTCTGGGTCGCCTCCGGTCACGTCGCCACTTTCACGGACCCGCTGACCGAGTGCACCTCCTGCCACAAGCGGTTCCGCGCCGACCACCTGGAAGAGGCGTACGAGGCCAAGCACGGCCGTATGCCGGAGAACGGCCTCGCGGACGTGAACTGCCCGCACTGCGGCAACAAGGGCCAGTTCACCGAGCCGAAGCAGTTCTCGGGGCTCCTCTCCACCCACCTCGGCCCGACCCAGGACAGCGGCTCCATCGCCTACCTGCGCCCCGAGACCGCCCAGGGCATCTTCACCAACTTCGGCCTGGTGCAGACGACCTCGCGCCGCAAGCCGCCGTTCGGCATCGCGCAGATGGGCAAGTCCTTCCGCAACGAGATCACGCCCGGCAACTTCATCTTCCGCACCCGTGAGTTCGAGCAGATGGAGATGGAGTTCTTCGTCAAGCCGGGCGAGGACGAGAAGTGGCAGGAGTACTGGATGGAGCAGCGCTGGAACTGGTACACGGGCCTGGGTCTCCGTGAGGAGAACATGCGCTGGTACGAGCACCCGAAGGAGAAGCTCTCCCACTACTCGAAGCGCACGGCGGACATCGAGTACCGCTTCCAGTTCGGCGGCAGCGAGTGGGGTGAGCTGGAGGGTGTGGCCAACCGCACCGACTACGACCTGACCGCCCACTCCAAGGCCTCCGGCCAGGACCTTGCCTACTACGACCAGGAGGCGGGCGAGCGCTGGACGCCGTATGTCATCGAGCCGGCGGCCGGTGTCGGCCGCGCGATGCTGGCGTTCCTGCTCGACGCCTATGTCGAGGACGAGGCGCCCAACGCCAAGGGCAAGATGGAGAAGCGCACGGTGCTGCGCCTGGACCACAGGCTGGCCCCCGTGAAGGTCGCGGTGCTCCCGCTCTCCCGTAACCCCGAGCTCTCCCCGAAGGCCAAGGGCCTCGCCCAGGCGCTGCGCCAGAACTGGAACATCGAGTTCGACGACGCCGGCGCCATCGGCCGCCGCTACCGCCGCCAGGACGAGATCGGCACGCCGTACTGCGTGACGGTCGACTTCGACACGCTCGAGGACAACGCGGTGACGGTGCGTGAGCGCGACTCGATGAAGCAGGAGCGCATCTCTCTCGACCAGATCGAGGGTTACCTGGCGAGCAGGCTCGTCGGCTGCTAGGTGCGTTCGCGGGTAGGTTCCCCGCGCCCCTGAGGGTGCGGGGAACTCGGCGTTTATCGCCCCCGCCCGGCGGTGCCGATTGGTCCGGCAGCCAGGTCATTGATTGGCCCTGTTTCGCGAGGTGCGGCGGCACAAGGCTGGGCGGCATGAGCCTCGCCTTCCTCCTCACCACCCTCGTCGTGGTCGCCACCCCCGGCACCGGCGTCGTCTACACACTCGCCGCCGCGCTCTCCCGCGGCCGTCGCGCGAGCGTCGTCGCCGCCTTCGGATGCACCCTCGGCATCGTCCCGCACATGCTGGCCACCGTCACCGGTGTCGCCGCGCTGCTGCACGCGAGTGCGACCGCCTTCCAGATCCTCAAGTACGCCGGTGTCGCCTACCTCTTCTACATGGCGTGGGCGACGCTCAAGGACAAGGACGCCATCGCGGTGGACGAGACGGCCGCGCCGCTCTCCTCGGGGCGGGTGATCGTGCGAGGCGTGCTGATCAACATCCTCAACCCGAAGCTGACGATGTTCTTCTTCGCCTTCCTGCCGCAGTTCGTCGACCCGGGCGAGGCGAACGCCGTGCCGCGCATGCTGGCGCTGAGCGGTGTGTTCATGCTGGCGACGTTCGTGGTCTTCGCGGCGTACGGCATCCTCGCGGCCTCCGTGCGCAGCCATGTCACCTCCCGGCCCCGGGTGATGACGTGGCTGCGGCGGACCTTCGCGGGGTCGTTCCTTGCGCTGGGCGCGAAGCTTGCGGTCACCGCCCGCTAGAATCCGGAACTTGATCGAAAAGGCGTATCGGGGTCTCAGATCCCCATGAGAGCCTTCGGCATGGCCATCATCCATCGCACCACCCTCGAACCGACCAAGCTGGAACTGCTCACCTCATGGCTGCCGACCCGCCCTTGGTACGTCGGTGCCAGTGAACCCCGGCTCGCCAAGTCCGGCGGGTTCCGGCTGGACGACCCGGCGGGCGAGGTCGGGATCGAGTTCATGGTGACCACCGATGACACGGGTCCCGAGTCGGTCAGCTACCTGGTGCCGCTGACCTATCGCGGCGCCCCTCTCGACGGCGCGGAACACGCCCTCGTCGGGACCACGGAGCACGGGGTGCTGGGGCGCCGCTGGGTCTACGACGGCTGCCACGACCCGGTGCTGGTCGCCGAGTTGTGGGCCCTGATCGAGGGGCGGGCCCCGGCCCAGGCGCAGAGCGTGACCGACACCGTCGACCGGGAGGTCACCCGCTCCTACGCCGGTCCCGGGCTGCCGGCGGAGCAGGTGACGGCCCCGGTCGCCGAGGACGAGGCGGGCGGCACCCGGCTGACCGCGCCGGACGGCACGACCCTGCGACTGCACCGGGTGCTGAGGCCCGTACCGCAGGGCGCGTCGCTCCTCCCCGAGGGCGCCGTAGGCCACTTCGGCGGTACCTGGCAACTGCCGGACGGCACCCGCGTCCAGGGGGTGTTCGGCACGCTGCACGCCGACGCGTGAGGTGAAGCTGTCCGAGGAATCGTGAGGCTGTCCCCGCCGCGCCCGGCGACGCGGAGGCGCACCTCGCGGGCGAGAACGAGCAGTTGAGTCGCTATCCGCCCTTCAGGGGGCGCGGCTTGGTCACCCGTGCCGTCCTCCCGGCCTCCCGGTACGCGGCCGGCGAGGGCGAGCAGGGGGCGGTGATCCCGGCATGGAGGGGGGCGGCGGGGACGGGGCGCGGCTCCATCGGTGCGTACTGCGGGGCCTGCCCGCCCCGGGGGTCAGCGGCCCTGTAGCAACCTGACGTTGTCGCCGAAGGTCCAGTTCTTCGAGCCGTCCCAGTTGATCGACCAGGTCATCAGGCCCTTGAGCGAGCTGCCGTAGTGCCGCCAGGCCTCTGCGACCAGGGGCGGTGACATGTAGCCGCCGCCCGCGCCCGACTGTGCGGGCAGGCCCGGTACCTGCTTGTCGTACGGCACCTTGATGGTCGTACCCTGCACGACCAGGCCCTTGTTGAGGCAGTCGGTCTGGGCGGTGAAGCCCGCGACGGTTCCGGCGGAGTAGGAGTCGCCGGAGCAGCCGTACATGCTGCCGTTGTAGTACTGCATGTTCAGCCACCACAGGCGGCCGTTGTCGGCGTACTTCTTGATGACGGGGAGATACGCGCCCCAGATCGAGCCGTAGACCACGCTGCCGCCCGTGACGTACGCCGTCTCCGGGGCCATCGTCAGGCCGAAGTTCGACGGCATCTGGGCCAGCACCCCGTCGATGATGCGGATCAGGTTGGCCTGGGACGTGGAGAGTTGGCTGATGTTCCCGCTGCCGACCAGGCCTGTCTCGATGTCTATGTCGATGCCGTCGAAGTTGTACTTCTTCAGGATCGGGACGATCGTCGCGACGAACCTGTCCGCCACGGCGGTCGAGTTGAGGTCGATGCCGGCCGTCGCGCCGCCGATCGAGAGCAGGATCGTCCGGCCGGAGGCCTTCGCCGCGCACATCTCGGCCGGGGTGGCCACCTTCACCCCGCTGTCCATGCCGTCCTCCCACAGGGCCGTCCCGTCGGAGCGGATGACCGGGAACGCCGCGTTGATCACGTTGTAGCCGTGCGCGGGGATGCGGGAGTCGGTGATCGGGGTCCAGCCGAAGGGTGGGTGGACGCCGTTGGCCGCGCCGTCCCAGTTCTCCCAGTAGCCCTGGAGGACCTTGCCGGACGGCTTCGACTTCACGGCGCAGGTGTCGGCGGCGGAGGCGCTGGTCGCGACGGGGAGCTGGGTGAGACAGGCGGTCGCCAGTGCGGCGGCGAGCAGGCGCAGGGCGCGGCGGAGCATACGGGGCCTCCCGGTGGGGGTCGGGGCGGGCGATGTCGTAGGCATGACAGTTCTCGTGGTCCAGACCTTTCGTCAATAGGTCTGGACCAGGAATGGGGAAGGGGGAGGGGAACGGGAACGTATGGAATGACAGATATTGAAATCTGTCAGCTGTTAGGGCATGGTGGAGGCATGACGATGCAAACCCGCACCCTCGGAACCACCGGCCCCCAGGTCTCCGCCCTCGGCCTCGGCTGCATGGGCATGTCCGCGCTGTACGGCGACGCGGACCGGACCGAGTCGATCGCCACCGTCCACGCCGCCCTCGAAGCGGGCGTGACGCTGCTCGACACCGGCGACTTCTACGCCATGGGCCACAACGAGATGCTGATCGGCGAGGCTCTGCGCACGGCGCCCGCGGCGCTGCGTGAACAGGCCCTGGTCAGCGTGAAGTTCGGCGCGCTGCGCGACCCGGCCGGCGGCTGGTCCGGATACGACGGCCGCCCGGCCGCCGTGAAGAACTTCGCCGCCTACTCCCTCCAGCGCCTCGGCGTCGACCACATCGACGTCTACCGGATCGCGCGGCTCGACCCCGACGTACCGATCGAGGAGACGGTCGGCGCGATCTCGGAACTGATCGAGCAGGGGTACGTCCGGCATGTGGGCCTCAGCGAGGTCGGCGCCGAGACGATCCGCCGGGCCGCCGCCACCGCGCCGATCTCCGATGTGCAGATCGAGTACTCCCTGATCTCCCGCGGCATCGAGGAGTCCGTCCTGCCGACCACCCGTGAGCTGGGCATCTCCATCACGGCCTACGGCGTCCTGTCCCGCGGTCTGATCTCCGGCCACTTCACCCGCGACCGGCAGCTCGCCGCGAACGACTTCCGGGCGATGTCGCCCCGCTTCCAGGGCGAGAACCTCCAGCACAACCTGAACCTGGTCGAGGCGCTGCGGAAGATCGCCGAGCGCAAGGGCGTCTCCGTCGCCCAGATCGCCATCGCCTGGGTGCTCTCGCGGGGCTCGCAGCACAACGACGACATCGTGCCGCTCGTCGGCGCCCGCACCCGCGAGCGGCTCACCGAGTCGCTGGGCGCGCTGGACGTCACGCTGGACGAGGCCGACCTGACGGAGATCGAGCGGACGGTGCCGGCGGACGCGGCGGCGGGCGATCGCTATCCGGCCGCGCAGATGGCTCACCTGGGCAGCAAGTGACCGCCGACGTGCCCGGTACGGTCTAGGTCATGTCACCGACGCCCCAGACCCTGACCGCCGAGCGCATCCTCGAAGCCACCGAGGAGGTGCTGCGCCGCCACGGCCCGGCCAAGGCCACCGTGGTCGACGTGGCCCGCGCGCTCGGCGTCAGCCATGGCAGCGTCTACCGGCACTTCCGCACCAAGACCGCGCTGCGGGAGGCGGTGACGAAGAGGTGGCTGGACCGTACGACGGGGGTGCTGGCGGCGATCGTCGGCGCCCCGGACCTTGACCCGGAGACCCGGGTGCGCGAGTGGCTCGCGGCACTCTTCGCCGCCAAGCGCCGCAAGGCGTTCGACGACCCGGAGCTGTTCGCCACGTACTCGGTGCTGACCACCGAGACCGCCGAGACGGTTGTCAGCGAGCACATCACCGAACTCACCGGCCAGCTCACCGAGATAGTCCGTACGGGAGCCGACTCGGGCGCCTTCACCGCCGAGAACCCGGCCGCCACGGCCGCAGCCCTCTTCCGCGCGACGGACCGCTTCCACGACCCGCGCTACGCCGGGGAGTGGGAGCAGCCGGGTGTGGAGGGGGAGTTCGAGGTGCTGGTGGAGCTGTTGATCCGGGGGTTGCGGGCTCGGGGTTGAGCCGGCATTGGAGGGTCCAGGTCGCTCGTTGTGCGGCCGAGGTAGGTGACCGGGCCCGGGCCGGACGTCGATCTCGTGACCCGGCCGCCACGGCCGGAGCCCTCTTCCGTGCGACGGACCGCTTCCACGACCCGCGCTACGCCGGGGAGTGGGAGCAGCCGGGTGTGGAGGGGGAGTTCGAGGTGCTGGTGGAGCTGTTGATCCGG
>NZ_JBVKCZ010000027.1:123690-141868 GCF_055634335.1 Streptomyces sp. NPDC111802
GGGTTGAGCCGGCATTGGAGGGTCCAGGTCGCTCGTTGTGCGGCCGAGGTAGGTGACCGGGCCCGGGCCGGACGTCGATCTCGTGACCCGGCCGCCATGGCCGGAGCCCTCTTCCGCGCGACGGACCGCTTCCACGACCCGCGCTACGCCGGGGAGTGGGAGCAGCCGGGTGTGGAGGGGGCGTTCGAGGTGCTCGTGGAGATGTTGATCCGGGGGTTGCGGGCTGCTCGGGGTTGAGGCGTCACAGGTGGTCCGGATCACCCGTCGTGCGGCCGAGGTAGGTGACCGGGCCCGGGGTCGGGACGTCGATCTCGTGGAAGCCGAGGCGGTCGTAGAAAGCCCTGGCCGGGGTGTTGGCCGTGACCATGGAGAGGTGGACGGCCGGGACCTCCTTGTCCTGGAGGGTCTCCAGCAGGGTGCGCATCAGCGCGCGGCCGTGGCCCCGGCCCTGCCACGCCGGGAGCAGGTCGATGTGGAGGTGGGCCGGGTAGGCCGCGACCTCCGGGACGAGCATGCGCTCCGGGTCGTGCAGAAGGGCGGTCATCTGCTCGTCCGGGGTGGCCGGCGGGCCGGACGGCCGGGGGTGGCGGCGGGCGGCCAGGGGCAGCCACTCGGTGCGGAAGGCCCTCACGAAGCGCGGGGTGTCCGCCGCGCCCAGGATGTAGCCGACCGCCCGGCCCGCACCGTCGTCCAGGACGAACGCGAGATCCGGTTCCAGGACGACGTACGGAAGCGCGAAGGCCGCCGGGAAGATGCCGGGGTCCCGGTAGTGCGGCCGGCTGTCGCCGCCCTCGTGGGCCGTGCGGACGCAGATGTCCTCGATGGCCGCCCGGTCCTCGGGGCGGTACCTGCGGATACGGGTCATCGGTCGGGCTGGGCCTCCGTCGGGTCCACCGTCGCCTGATGGGCCTCCGCCAGGTGCTCCTCCGCCTTCAGCCACGGCAGGAACTGCGCGCTCTTGCGCCAGCCGCAGGTGTCGCATCTGATCGAGCGCTGCGCGCCTTTGCGCTGTACTCGTACGACGTGCTCGCGCCCGTGGTGGTCCCAGCGGCTCACCTTGCTCGTGTTGATCTCCAGCATGACGCCTCCAGCGTCCCAGGACATCGAGTCTGCGTGCGCGCCCTCGCGCAGCAAGGAGTGTGCAGCAAGACCAACATCAACAGGGACTCTTCCCCGGCGAGTTGACCAACCTGTGGCCACACCCTCACAACTCGCTCAGCCGACGGTGCGCGGCAGCCGCAGGCTGAGCAGGCCCGTCAGCACCACTCCGGCCAGCTGGACCAGCAACGTCGTGATCAGAGCGTCCCGCATGCCCGCCCCCGGGACCAGGGAGAGGAACAGCGTGCCCAGGGTCGCCACACCCAGCGCCAACGACGACTGCTGGGTCGTGATCATCACCCCGCTGCCCACCCCCGCCCGCGCCGGCGGCACCTCGGACAGGACGATCCGGAAGACGACGGGGAGCTGGACGGCCTGGCCCGCGCCGGCGATCGCGGCACCGGGGAGCAGTTCGAGGACACCGAGGTGCGGCCAGGAGCGCCAGGCGGCCAGCGCGATCAGCGCCACGCCCACCCCCTGGACCGCCGCACCGACGGTCACCACGCGGGTGCCGTAACGGGCCACCAGCCGCGGCCCGGCGAGGGAGACGAAGAAGAACGCCACCGCCATCGGGACCAGGGCCAGCCCCGCCTGGACCGGGCCGTGGCCCGCACCCTGCTGGAGCGCCACCGCGATCACGAACATGAAGCCGCTGAAGCCGATCGAGAACGGCACGATCATCACCAGACCGCGCCGCAGGGACACCAGGGCGAACAGGCTCGGCGGCACCAACGGCGTACGGCCCTGCCGGTCCGCCCTGCGCTCCACCGCGTAGAACGCCGCCGCCACCAACGGGAACGCCGCCAGCGACAGCCACGTCCACAGCGGCCAGCCCGCCGCACGGCCCTCGGTGAGCGGGGCCAGCAGCGCGAGCAGGGCGGCGGCGAGCAGCACCGTGCCGGGGCCGTCGACCGGTTCCGGGTGCTGGGAGCGGGTCTCCGGGACGGCGCGGGCCGCGAGGAAGAGGCCGACGAGGACGACGGGCACGTTCACCAGGAACACCGAGCGCCAGCCGGTGCCCGCGATGTCAGCCGCGACGAGTACGCCGCCGAGGATCTGCCCGGCCACCATCGACAGGCCGGCCGTCGCGCCGTACAGGCTCATGGCCTTCGCGCGGCGCGGGCCGCTGGTGGCCGCCTGGATCGTCGCCAGCACCTGCGGCAGCATCGCCGCCGACGCCGCGCCCTGCGCGACCCGCGCCGCGACGAGCGTCCACGCGCTCGGCGCGAGCCCGCACGCCAGCGAGGTCAGTCCGAAGGCCGCCATGCCGCCGAGGAAGAGGCGGCGCCGGCCGAAGAGGTCACCGAGCCGCCCGCCGAGGACGAGCAGCACGGCGTACGCCAACCCGTAGCCCGCCACGACGAGTTCGAGCACGGCCTCGCTCGCCGCGAGGTCATGGCCGATGGTGGGCAGCGCCACGTTGACGATGAAGAAGTCGATGAGGGGAAGTGCCGCCGCGAGCAGCACCGTGAAGAGGCCGAGGCCGCCGAGCGAGGGTGGCGCCGCGGTGGTCCGGGCCTTGTGCGCAGTGATGGTTTCGGTCACGGTGAAGAGCCTGCGCCCGCTGCGAGACGGGTACCAGAGTCCCTTTATCCTGGTAGCAGGAGCACCTGGAAACAGGGTCGGGACAGCGGCAGGCTGGAAGGATGACGACCATGGCCCAGGAGACGGTCACCGAAGCCCCGCGCGCCCACGCCGCGTCGGCGATCCGGCGCCACGAACTCGCCGAGTTCCTGCGCCACCGCCGCGAGCACATCACCCCCGAGCAGGTCGGCCTGCCCCGGGGCCGCCGACGCCGCACACCCGGGCTGCGCCGCGAGGAGGTCGCCCAGCTCTCGGCCGTCGGCGTCACGTGGTACACGTGGCTCGAACAGGCCAGGGACATCCAGGTCTCGGTCCAGGTCCTCGACGCTCTCGCCCGCACCCTGATGCTCGACCCCAGCGAGCGTTCCCACATCTTCCAGCTGGCCGGGGCGGTGGATCCGACGCCGGCGACGACCTGCCCTTCGGTGACGCCGGCGATGCGGGCCGTACTGGAGCAACTCGAGCCGTATCCGGCCTGTCTGCAGAACAGCCGGTACGACATCCTCGCCCACAACCGCACGTACGGGCTGCTGCTGTGCGACCTGGAGGCCATTGCGCCGGAGGACCGCAACTGCCTGATCCTTTCCTACACGAACGAGGACTGGAAGTCGTCGATCGTGCACCTGGAGGAGGCCCAGCGCCTGATGGCCGCCCGCTTCCGCGCAGCGATGGCCGGCCATCTCGCCGAGCCTGCCTGGAAGATGCTCCTCAAACGCCTGCGCACGGAGTCACCCGAGTTCAGCGAGGCGTGGGAGCGCCACGAGGTGGTGGCTCACCGCACCAAGCGGAAGGAATTCATCAACCGGTATGTGGGGAGGGTGGTGGTCGACCATACGGACCTGTGGCTGAGCCCGGAGGTCGGGCCGCGGATGGTGACGTATGTGCCGGCGGACGAGGAGTCGAGGGAACGTCTCGAGAAGCTCCAAGAGATCGCTCTCAAAGGGGCGCGGGGAACTGCGCGACCAGCCCCCACGAGCCGTTAGCCGCCGAGCTACGCGACCACGCGGGACGCACCGCGAATCTCGGCCGACTCCAACGTCTCAGCCGTACGTTCAGCAGTCCTGCGCGCCCACGGCCCGCTCGTCACCGCGCCTACGACCAGGACCAACAGCCCGCACCCGGTGACAATCCACCACCCCGGCACCGCGGCCGACACGAACGCCTCCCGGTACGACGACGCCCCCACCCCGGAAGCGAGCACCGCACCGACCACCGCCACCCCGAGCGTCTGCCCCAGCTGACGGCTCGTGGAGGCGACGGCGGCCGCGACCCCGGCCTGCGCACGCGGCATCCCCGACACCGCCGTGTTCGTGATCGGCGCGTTCACGAACCCGAACCCGATGCCGAACAGGGCGTAGCCGAGGATCAGCGTGACATTGGACGTCTCGGCGTCGAAGAGGGCGAACAGCGCGGCACTGCTCGTCATCGCGACACCCGCGACCGCCAGCGACAGCCGCGGCCCCCGACTGCCGACCAGCCGCCCGGACAGGGGCGCGCACAGGAACATCGGCATCGCCATCGGCAGCATCCACAGGCCCGCGTCCAGGGCGTCCAACCCGCGTACGTTCTGCAGGTACAGCGTCGACAGGAAAAGGAACCCGCCCAGCGCCGCGAACGCGCCGATCGCGATCACCGTCGCCCCGCTGAACGGCGCCGAACGGAAGAAGCGCAGGTCGATCAGGGGCTCCGCGCGGCGCGGCTCGTACCGGAGGAGGCCCAGCAGGGCCGCCAGCGCGATCGCCGCGAACGGCAGGACCGAGGTGAGCCCGGCGTTCGGTGCCTCGATGATCGCGTACGTCAGCGAGCCGAACAGCGCGATCACCAGGAGCTGGCCGACCGGGTCGAGGCGGCGGGCCCTGGGGGCACGGGACTCGGGGACGAAGCGGAGGGTGAGCAGGAGGGCGGCAAGGCCCACCGGCAGATTGACCCAGAAGATCGCGCGCCAGTCCACCGCGTCCACGAGCAGGCCCCCGACCAGCGGTCCCGCGGCCATCGAGATACCGACGACCCCGCCCCAGACGCCGATCGCCCGTGCCCGCTCGCGCGGGTCAGTGAAGGTGTTGGTGATGATCGACATCGCGACCGGGTTGAGCATCGAACCGCCCACCGCCTGGATCATCCGGAAGACGATCAGCGCGTCCAGGGTCGGGGCGACGGAGCACAGCGCCGAGCCGATGGTGAACAGGACCAGGCCGGTCATGAAGACCCGTTTGCGGCCGATCCGGTCCGCCGTGGACCCGGCCAGCATCAGCAGGGAGGCCAGGACGAGTGTGTAGGCGTCGATCGTCCACTGCAGGCCCGAGGTGCTCGCGCCGAGGTCGCGTTGCATCGAGGGCAGGGAGACGTTGAGGGCCGTGGTGTCGAGGCTCACGATCAGCAGGCTCATGCAGCAGATCGCGAGGACCAGCGTCCGGCGGCGGGGGCTGAGCTCCGGCATCCTTGAATAGTACGGCTAACTAATGAATTTCGCCGCACCCCGTTCAGTACGTGAGAATGGGTGGATGCCCATGACCGCCTCGCCCCTGCAGATCGGCCCCCACACCGTCCAGCCGCCCGTCGTCCTGGCGCCGATGGCCGGTATCACCAACGCGCCCTTCCGCACCCTGTGCCGGGAGTTCAGCGGCGGCAAGGGGCTGTTCGTCAGCGAGATGATCACCACTCGGGCGCTGGTCGAGCGCAACGAGAAGACCATGCAGCTGATCCACTTCGACGAGAGCGAGAAGCCTCGGTCGATCCAGCTCTACGGCGTCGATCCGGCCACCGTCGGCAAGGCCGTCCGCATGATCGCGGAGGAGGGGCTGGCCGATCACATCGACCTGAACTTCGGCTGCCCCGTCCCGAAGGTGACACGGAAGGGCGGCGGATCCGCGCTGCCGTTCAAGCGGCACCTGCTGCGGGCGATCCTGCGGGAGGCCGTGAGCGGGGCGGGGGAGCTGCCGGTCACGATGAAGATGCGCAAGGGCATCGACGACGACCACATCACCTACCTGGACGCCGGGCGGATCGCGGTCGAGGAGGGCGTGACCGCGATCGCGCTGCACGGGCGTACCGCGGCGCAGCACTACGGCGGCACGGCCGACTGGGACGCCATCGCGCGGCTGAAGGAGCATGTGCCGGAGATTCCGGTGCTCGGCAACGGGGACATCTGGTCGGCCGAGGACGCGGTGCGCATGGTCCGCGAGACCGGGTGCGACGGAGTCGTGGTCGGGCGGGGGTGCCTGGGGCGGCCCTGGCTGTTCTCCGACCTGGTCGCGGTCTTCGAAGGACGTACGGAAGACATCGCTCGGCCGACCCTGCGCGAGGTCGCCGACGTCATGGTCCGGCACGCCACGCTGCTCGGGGAGTGGATCGGGGACGAGGCGCGGGGCGTCATCGACTTCCGCAAGCACGTCGCCTGGTACCTGAAGGGCTTCGCGGTCGGCTCGGAGATGCGCAAGCGGCTCGCGATCACTTCCTCGCTGGAGGAGCTGCGGGGCGGTCTTGACGAGTTGGACCTCGACCAGCCCTGGCCCGCCGGCGCCGACGGGCCCCGCGGCCGTACGTCCGGCAACAACCGGGTGGTGCTGCCGGACGGGTGGCTGAAGGACCCGTACGACTGTGCCGGGGTGAGCGAGGACGCGGAGCTGGACACCTCCGGCGGCTGAGGGCTACTTCGACGCGCTCGGGGTCGAGCCGTACGCCTTCAGAAAGCGGTCGCGGAAGGAACTCATCTTCCAGACCGGGGTCTTGGAGGTGGGCTGGAGGCCGTCCGCCCAGTTCCATGAGGTGATCCTGTCCAGGACCTCGGGATCCTTGGCGACGATCGAGATCGGCACGTCACGGCTGGCCTTGGTGCCGCTGACGCGGGACATCGGCTGGTGGTCGCCCAGGAACACCAGGACGGTGTCGTCGGTGCCGTAGCGCTCCAGCCACTGGGTGAGGCTGGTGACGGAGTACGAGATCGACTTGCCGTACTCCTGCTTGGAGCGGGTGGAGTCGGAGATGATGTCCGCCGGCTTGGTGCCCGCCTTCTGGATGGGCTTGAAGACCGAGCCGTCGCCCAGGTCGTCCCAGTCGACCAACTTGGGGATGGGCGCCCAGGGCTGGTGGCTGGAGGTCAGGATGATCTCCGACATCAGGGGCTTGTCGCGCTTCTTGCCGTGGACCTGGCGCTGGAACGCCTCCAGGGCGTACTGGTCGGGCATCGTCGACCAGCTGAACTTCGGTCCCTTGTAGCCGAGTTGGAAGGCGTTGTAGAGCTTGTCCAGGCCGTAGTACCGCTGTTCCGGCCAGGCCTTCTGCACACCGGGCATCACGCCGACCGTGTCCCACTCGCCGGTCTTCTGGAAGGCCTTGGTGAGGCTGAGGTGGTCGCTCGCCATGACGGTGCGGTAGCGCTGCTGGTTGTCGATCCACAGGCCGGACAGGGTGGTGGAGTGGCCCAGCCAGCTGTTGCCGCCGTAGGTCGCCGATGTCAGCCAGCCGCTCTTCGCGTGGAAACCGGCCTTCGCCAGCGCCGCGGTGCTCGTGTCGAGGGTGCTGGTGACGCCGGGGGCTATCTCGGGGTCCTCAAGGGCGCTGCGGCCGTAGCTCTCGATGAAGGTGAAGACGACGTCCTTGCCGCGCAGATCGGGCACCAGTTGGGCGGGCGGTGTGCTGCCGAACGTGTCGGCCTTCGCGTCCTTCGCGAACTGCGCCTCGTCGCGCAGGGTGTCCATCGCCCGGCGGGCGTGGACCTTCACGACACCGGCGGTGTGGTCCGCCGCGATCGGCACACCGGCGATCTGCACACCGAACGCCGTGCAGGTGATCCAGACGGTGCCGGCGATCAGGGCGCCCTTGGACGCCTGCGTCTTGTGCCGGGCCAGGACGTTCGCCACCCGTACGGTCGCCAGGGCGACCAGGGCCGTCAGGAGTACGGCGAGGAGGATGACGCCGATGGTGAGCAGGACCGCGGTCGTGCCGCCCATGGAGTCCCTCATGTACGACTGCGCGTCGTCCAGGAGTTCCCAGTCCAGGACGATGTTGAAGTGCCGGCCCAGGTATTCGTTGAAGCCGATGTCCAACAGGCTCAGGAGGGTCAGCGCGCCCAGGGCGGCGCCGGATATCGCGGCGGTGATCAGACGGGGGCGGCGGGGGAGGCTGAGGAGTACGGCGGCCCCGATGACGGCCTCGGCGGGGAGCCGGACGAACTCCGTGGCCTTGAGGTTGCCGAGGGTGTTCGGCATTTGCAGGCAGATGTGGATGAGGGCGGCGGCCAGGAAGGTCAGGGTCCAGGGGAGGTACGGGCGCGCCTGCTTCTCGGCCTCGGCCTCGCCTTCGGCCGGGTCGTTCCCAGCCACGCCGCCCGTGGCACTTTCGTCGGTCAAGTCATCGTTCGTATCGGCCGATTGACGAAAGCGCGTGAAGACAGGCACCCGAAGGTCCTTCCGTGCGAGGCCCCTGTTGGAGTGGTGTGGCGGGCCGCGCTGGGGAGGCTGGGGCCCGCCATCCCCTCGTACGGCCCGACCTGCGCCCATGTTCAGCCACCGTGCCCCAGAGCTCGGCAAACACCCGGCAAACGCCAGGCCAACAGGCCCGGCCGCGGCCGGCGCCGTACGACGAACCCCCTGTCGCCGACGGCGAAGCCGAGGCCGGACGTCACGGCGCCGCCCCCGGAGGGCTACGCCCCGCCCACCGCGGTGAGCAGCGCCAACGGTGCCGCCGCCGAGCGGGATTCGCGCACACACGCATGGGGGTACGGCACCGGCTCCGCGTGGGTGTCGCGGCCGTAGCCCGCCAGGACCTCCGGCAGACGATGGCCGGTCGTCGTCGCCGCCTCGACCAGGGCGTGGGCGACCGTGCGGGCCTCGTCGTGCAGGCCGTAGCGGGCCAGGCCCAGGGTGATCAGCGCGTTGTCGTGCGGCCAGACCGAGCCGCGGTGGTAGGAGAGGGGGTGGTAGGCCGACTGGCCGGAGGCGAGGGTGCGCACCCCCCAGCCGGAGAAGAAGTCCGGTTCCAGCAGCCGGCGGCCCACCAGCTCGCCGTACTCCTTGTCCAGCAGACCGGACCAGAGCAGATGCCCCGCGTCCGAGGCGAGCGCGTCCACCTGACGGCCCGAGCCGTCCAGCGCCAGGGCCGGGAAGGAGTGCTCCGGCATCCAGAAGTCCCGCTGGAAACGGTCCCGCAGGTCGGCCGCCGCCTGTTCCAGGAGGGCCGCGTAGGTCTCGTCCTGCCACACCGTGCGGGCCAGCCATGCCGTGCGGCGCAGGGCGTCGTAGGCGTAGCCCTGGGCGCCCGCCGCCATCACGGGGCCGGTGGGGCGGGTGCCGTCGGAGTCGCAGATGGCGCCCGGGGAGTCCTTCCAGTTCTGGTTCGCCAGGCCGCCCTGGTCGGCGCGGTAGACCAGGTAGCCGCGGGTGGTGAGGCCGCCGTGGTCCAGCATCCAGCCGATCGCCGCCCGGGCATGGGGCTCCAGCCGGCGGGCCAGGGCGGTGTCGGCGGTCTGTTCCACGTATGCGCCGAGCAGGATCAGGAACAGCGGGGTCGCGTCCACCGAGCCGTAGTAGCGGCCGAACGGCACCTGCCCGAAGTGCGCCAGCTCGCCCTGCCGCACCTCGTGCACGATCTTGCCGGGCTGGGAGACCGCGTCGGCTCCCGTCTCCGTCGCCTGGGTCGCGGCCAGCGCGGGGAGCGTGGCGGCGGCCAGCCGGGGGCGGTAGGGGAGGGCGAACAGTGAGGTGAGGAGGGCGTCGCGGCCCAGCAGGGTCAGGAACCAGGGGGCTCCCGCCGCGGGGACGCGCAGTTCCTCGCCGTCGGGGCCCGTCGCCGGGACCTGGAGCGCGGCCAGGTCGGCCAGGCCCCGCGCACAGGCGGCGGCCAGCTCGGGCCAGCCCGTCGGGAAGGCCACGCCCTCCACGAACTCCCCCTCCACGGAAAGGAGTTGGGCGGAGAGGGCCCCGGGGGAGCGGGGGACGCGCAGCGGGCGCCGGTCGCCGTGGGGGCGGGCCATCACCCGGAGGGTCAGCTCCGCCGTGCTGTGCGGAGCGAGGTCCAGGGTCCAGACCATGCGGCGGGCGCCGGTCCCCGTCTCCTCCACGGCGTCGGGAGCCGGGTCGGCCGTCACCGTCGTCACCGAGCGCCATTCGCCTCGCTGGTAGGTGAACTCCACGCCGTGGTCGAGGACCTGACGGGAGCGGGTGGCGCCGGGCTTGGTGTAGGTGCGGTGGTCCGAGCGCAGCTCGAACTGGTCGGTGAAGTCCGCGTCGGCGGTGACCGCGAGGCGGATCGTGGTCGGCACCGGCCGGTTGCTGGTCACCCGCAGGGACTCGATGAACGAGCTGTCCCCCACGGCCTGTTCACGGAAGAGCGTGTAGGCCGCGGGCTCGTTGCGGCCGCCGCGCGGGACCAGCACACAGCGTGCGGTGTCCCCGTCGGCGACCGGGCTGAGCGCCTCCGGCACCGCTCCGTCCACGGTGAGCTGCCAGCGGCTCAAGTGCCGTGCGTCGCGCACGAACAGCCCTTCCGGGGAGCCGGCGGCGCGTACGCCGCTGATGTCCCCGCCGTCCCCCACGGCAGCGAACGTCCCCCCGTACACGAGCAGATGATGACGATCCGTCATCCCCGGCTCCCTCCCTTGAGGTCCTTGAGGTCCTTGCGTTCCTCGATGCTGTGCAGCAGATCGAGCGTGAGCGCGGCCGTCCAGCCGAAGCCGGTGGCCCCGCATGCCTCGCCGGTGTACGGATCGACGTACTCGGCGAAATCGGAGGAGACGGCCAGCTCCAGCACCGCCTCACGCAGGGCGTCGGCGCGCTCTCGCTCGCCGTGGGTGCGCAGGCCGCGCTCCAGCAGCCAGTTGGTGTTGAACCAGGCCGGGCCCCGCCAGTAGCGGTGCGGGTCGAAGGCCTCGCCGACGAGGTCGTAGGACGGGGCGAGGCGGGTCGTGTCGCCGAGGCCGAAGTGCGGGCCGTGCGCCGTGCGGACCAGGGCGGTGGCGATGTCGCGCGGGAGGGTGGGCAGGAGGAGGGGGACCAGGCCCGCGACGCCGCGTTCGGGGATGAGCTCTCCCGTCCGCACGTCGTGGCAGAGGAAGATCTCCTTCGCCGGGTCCCACATGCGCTCGATCAGCGCCGTCGTCAGGCGCTCGGCGCGTGTCTGCCGGGCCGTGCCCGTCGCGCCCAGCTCCCTCGCGATGCCGGCCAGCGCGTGCTCGGAGGCGATGAGCAGGGCGTTGAACGCCGGATCCTCGACGGCGAAGTCGCCCGCCCCTCTCCCGCCACCGCCCGCGACCGAGGCCCCGCGGACCACCCCGTTGATTCCGCCGTCGGCGTACTGCCCGTCCCGGTAGTCCGCCGCCAGCCGCACATAGCGCCCGTAGTCCAGATCCGTCGGCCGGTCCTCGGGGGAGCCGTGGGCGAGGTCGGCGCGGCGGAAGGAGCGGGCCGGGGCCGGCGTGACCCGGCTCAGCGGCGCGTCCCAGCAGGGGCTGTTGTCCATGCCCTGTTCCCACGGGTGCACCACCGACGCCAGGCCGCCCCCGCCGAGGTCGCGCCGGTGCAGCAGATAGCGGTGCCAGGCGGCGAGGCGGGGATACATCCGGGTGAGGAAGCCGCGCGCCCGGGACAGCCCGGGGTCGGCGCGGTGCACCAGCCAGGCCGCCAGCGCGTGCACCGGTGGCTGCACGATGCCGGAGGTCTCCACGGTGCGCGGGGCGCCCGCGGCCCCCCCCGCGGTGGAGGAACGCCAGAAGTCGGGGCTCGGGAAGTAGGCGTCGAGCGGCACGGAGGAGTTGAAGACGATGTGCGGGACGCGCCCGTCACCCCACTGGGCGTCGAACAGCGTCTCCAGCTCCGTCTGGGCCCGTAACGGCGAGATGTGCCGGAGGCCGATCGCGATGAACGCCGAGTCCCAGGACCACTGGTGCGGATACAGACTGAGCGAGGGCACCGTCGAGGAACCGGTCCAGTTGGCCTCCAGCACCCGGGCGGCGCCGAGGTGGCGGGGGTCGTCGGCCGCCGGTGGCGGATCGTATGCGATGTCACGGGCCGCTGGGCGGGCTGTGAGTTGAGCGGTGCGATCCACTTCGGGGCTCCCCGAAAGACGTCCGGCCGACCGGTTCGGGTAGTACTGGTCGGCGCCACAGTAGAGTTACGTCTATTTAACACGCAAAACCCAGCATGTAATGCAGGCTTGAGAAACACAAGGGGGTGTGCATGAGCGCACGGGGCCAGGCGAGTGCCGGAGAACTGCTCGAACTGGTACGGAGCGGGCGGGCCGTCACACGCGGAGCACTTCAGCAGGCGACCGGGCTGTCCCGTGCCACCGTCGGCCAGCGCCTGGACCGCCTCTTCCGGGCCGGCTGGCTGCGCGAGGGAGCCGGCGGGCCGGTGGACTCCCCGCTGGGCGGACGCCCCTCCATCACCCTGGAGTTCGACGACGCCCACGCCGTCGTCCTCGCCGCCGACCTGGAGACCCGGCACGCGCGTGCCGCCGTACTGTCGCTGACCGGCGAGATCCTCGCCGAGCACAGCGGCACGCTGGTCATCGAGGACGGGCCGGAGACGGTCCTTGACGAGTTGGCGCTCTGGTTCGCCGAGCTGGTGGAGAAGGCCGGGCGGCGGGCCGAGGAGGTGTGCGGCATCGGCCTCGCGGTGCCGGGGCCGGTGGACAGCGAGACCGGCCGGGTCGTCCAGCCGCCGATCATGCCCGGCTGGGACGGCTACGACATAAGGGGGCGACTGTCCCGCGCCTTCGGCGAGCGGACGCAGTCCGCGCCGGTACCGGTCCTCGTCGACAACGACGCCAACCTGATGGCGTACGGCGAACAGCGCACGGGATATCCGCGCTGCTCGGCGTTCGTGCTGGTCAAGGTGTCGACCGGGATAGGTGCCGGGGTCGTGGTGGACGGCTCGGTGTACCGGGGCATCGACGGCGGCGCGGGCGACATCGGGCACATCCGGGTGGGCGCCGATGTGCGGTGCCGGTGCGGTTCGTACGGCTGTCTGGCCGCCGTCGCCAGTGGCGGTGCCGTGGCCCGGCGGCTGGCCGAGGACGGGGTGCCGGCGGCCTCCGGCTCGGATGTGCGGGACCTGCTGGCGGCCGGGCATCCGGGGGCGGCCGCACTGGCCCGCGAGGCCGGGCGGCAGGTCGGGGACGTGCTGGCGACCGTGGTGACCCTGCTCAACCCCGGGGTGCTGATGATCGCCGGGGATCTGGCCGGGACGGCCTTCCTCACCGGGGTGCGGGAGTTGCTGTACCAGCGGGCGCTGCCGCGCTCCACCGCTCATCTGGATGTGGTGACCTCGCGGCTGGGGGAGCGGGCCGGGCTGATCGGGGCCGGGGCGCTGGTCGTGGAGCATCTGTACGCGCCCGAGCGGGTGGAGGAACGGCTGGTCACGCTGGGTGTGTGACGACCGCGTTTCCATCCCGGACGCACGTCCGCATGGTGAAATCCCCACGGCTGTGGCAGCGTGATTCTCGCCACCCTTGATAAGGGTTGCGCTCAGATGAGCGGATCTTGAGCGGTTGCACTTCTCCAAGGGGTGGCACTCGGTGCCACCCCTTGATCGTTCATCGATCGAAATCAGACGTGCGGTAAGGCTGCTCATCTGAGCGAAAATCCGCACCTGTGGGCGCTCTTGCGTTCAAGAAGTGAAAACATCCGCGTGTCAGCGCTTGCCAACCTTTGACTTTCGATCCTCTGGCGGACGGGTGGTTACAGGCGCATGACGCATGAGTAGACGTACCCAGGCGCCTTCGATCTGGGTATGTTCCTCGCCGTCAGGGCAGCCACCACGTCCTCGAGGGAGTCGAGACCGTGTCGGAAAACAAAGAACCCCACGTAGCGAAGTTCGTTTACGACTTCACCGAGGGAAACAAAGACCTCAAGGACCTCTTGGGTGGCAAGGGCGCCAACCTCGCGGAGATGACCAACCTCGGGCTTCCCGTTCCCCCGGGCTTCACGATCACGACAGAAGCCTGCAAGGTCTACCTCGACAGCGGCGTGGAGCCCGCGGCACTGCGTGACGAGGTGAGTGCGCACCTCGACGCCCTCGAGTCCCGTATGGGCAAGAAGCTCGGCCAGGCCGACAACCCTCTGCTCGTCTCGGTTCGCTCCGGCGCGAAGTTCTCCATGCCCGGCATGATGGACACGGTTCTGAACATCGGCCTCTCCGACAAGTCGGTGAAGGGCCTCGCGGAGCAGGCGGGCGACGAGCGTTTCGCCTGGGACTCCTACCGTCGTCTCATCCAGATGTTCGGCAAGACGGTCCTCGGCGTCGACGGCGACCTCTTCGAGGAAGCTCTCGACAAGGCCAAGGAGGCCAAGAAGGTCACGGTCGACACCGACCTGGAGGCCGCGGACCTCAAGAAGCTGGTCACCTCCTTCAAGAAGATCGTCAAGAGGGAGGCCGGCCGGGACTTCCCGCAGGACCCGCGCGAGCAGATGGACCTCGCCATCCACGCGGTCTTCGACTCCTGGAACACCGACCGCGCCAAGCTGTACCGCCGCCAGGAGCGCATCCCGCACGACCTCGGCACGGCCGTCAACGTCTGCTCCATGGTCTTCGGCAACCTGGGCCCCGACTCCGGCACCGGCGTCGCCTTCACCCGTGACCCCGCCTCCGGCCACCAGGGCGTCTACGGCGACTACCTGCAGAACGCCCAGGGCGAGGACGTGGTGGCGGGCATCCGCAACACGGTCCCGCTGGCGGAGCTGGAGTCGATCGACAAGAAGTCGTACGACCAGCTGATGCAGATCATGGAGACGCTGGAGAACCACTACAAAGACCTCTGCGACATCGAGTTCACCATCGAGCGCGGGCAGCTGTGGATGCTCCAGACCCGGGTCGGCAAGCGGACGGCGGGCGCGGCCTTCCGGATCGCCACGCAGCTCGTGGACCAGGGGCTCATCGACGAGGCGGAGGCGCTGCAGCGCGTCAACGGCGCCCAGCTCGCCCAGCTGATGTTCCCGAAGTTCGACGACGAGGCGAAGGTCGAGCAGGTCGGCCGGGGCATCGCGGCCTCGCCGGGTGCGGCGGTCGGCAAGGCGGTCTTCGACTCGTACACCGCGGTGAAGTGGTCGCGGTCGGGGGAGAAGGTCATCCTGGTCCGCCGGGAGACCAACCCGGACGACCTCGACGGCATGATCGCGGCCGAGGGCATCCTGACCTCCCGCGGCGGCAAGACGTCCCACGCGGCGGTGGTCGCGCGCGGCATGGGCAAGACCTGTGTCTGCGGCGCCGAGGAGCTGGAGGTCGACACCAAGCGGCGCCGGATGACGGTCCCCGGCGGGCATGTGGTGGAGGAAGGCGACGTCATCTCGATCGACGGGTCGAGCGGCAAGGTCTACCTGGGCGAGGTCCCGGTGGTCCCCTCCCCGGTCGTGGAGTACTTCGAGGGCCGGATGCACGCGGGCGCCCACGACGCCGGCGAGCTGGTCGAGGCCGTGCACCGGATCATGGCGTTCGCCGACCGCAAGCGGCGGCTGCGGGTGCGCGCCAACGCGGACAACGCCGAGGACGCGATGCGCGCCCGTCGGTTCGGCGCCCAGGGCATCGGTCTGTGCCGTACGGAGCACATGTTCCTCGGTGACCGCCGCGAGCTGGTCGAGCGGCTGATCCTGGCCGACACGGAGACCGAGCGCGAGGAGAGCCTGAAGGCGCTGCTCCCGCTGCAGAAGCAGGACTTCGTGGAGCTGTTCTCGGCGATGGACGGCCTGCCGGTGACGATCCGGCTGCTCGACCCGCCGCTGCACGAGTTCCTGCCCGACATCACCGAGCTGTCGGTCCGCGTGGCCCTCGCCGAGTCCCGCCAGGAGCCGCACGAGAACGAACTGCGCCTGCTCCAGGCGGTGCACCGCCTGCACGAGCAGAACCCGATGCTGGGCCTGCGCGGTGTACGCCTCGGCCTGGTCATCCCCGGCCTGTTCACCATGCAGGTACGGGCCATCGCCGAGGCCGCCGCCGAGCGCAAGAACGCCAAGGGCGACCCGCGCGCCGAGGTCATGATCCCGCTCGTCGGCACCGTCCAGGAGCTGGAGATCGTCCGCGAGGAGGCCGACCAGGTCATCGCGGAGGTCGAGGCGGCCACCGGTACGAAGCTCAAGCTGGCGATCGGCACGATGATCGAGCTGCCGCGCGCCGCGCTGACCGCCGGTCAGATCGCCGAGGCGGCGGAGTTCTTCTCCTTCGGCACGAACGACCTCACCCAGACGGTGTGGGGCTTCAGCCGGGACGACGTGGAGGCCTCGTTCTTCACCGCGTACCTGGAGAAGGGCATCTTCGGCGTCTCCCCGTTCGAGACGATCGACAAGGACGGCGTGGGCTCCCTGGTCGCGGCCGCGGCGAAGGCCGGCCGTGAGACCCGCCCCGACCTCAAGCTCGGCGTCTGCGGCGAGCACGGCGGTGACCCGGAGTCGGTGCACTTCTTCCACGAGGTCGGCCTGGACTACGTCTCCTGCTCGCCGTTCCGCATCCCGGTAGCGCGGCTGGAGGCGGGCCGGGCGGCGACCCAGTCGGAGGGCAGCGACCACCGATAGGCCGTACGGCCACCAAGCCCCGGAGCCGCCGCTCGTCCCCGACCCTCAAGACCGATGGGCGGCGGCTCCGGATCACGAAGGAGGGCGGCACCTGTGCGGAGGTGCCGCCCCTCCGGGCATGATCTGCCGAGACTGTCAAGCTAGGTCGCTGACCAGGCAAAATGGCGTTTGCTGGCGTTGGTTGCAGCTGAACCTGCGGGAGGGCGTTGTGCCCTCGTTGTGCCCTCCGGGCACGGCTGGGGTCTGTCACGCGCTGCTACGACAGGAGCTCCGTCCTTGCCCAGGGCGGGGCTTTTGCGTTCGTATCGGCTCCCGAGTAGCGCAAGGGCCCCGGGAGGCGTGAGAGTCCCGGGGCCCCGAGCTCCCTACTTCCGGGCAGGGGAGGCGCCCTGTTGCACGGTTCCCGGCAGATTTACAGCGGGCTCAGTTCACCGTCTATGACCTGCGGCTTTCCACATACCACCTGCTGCCGAGGGACACCTGGGGGCAGCAGAGTTAGGACAAGGGGTCTGCGCAGTCACCTATGGCGGGCGGATGAGCACCGCTTTAGGAGTTCGATCGCGCGGTAGCTCTATATCCGTGAACGTGGGCTGAGCGCCGATTTCCGAGTCCGCGGAAGGGCTTGCCGATCCACCGCCGCTCGCCGTTGTTGATGTCAGGAAGCCGAGTGTCCCTCAGACAGGTGCTCCCGTACAGGGGCCACCTGGTGCTCGACGCTGGTGCTCGTTTGGTGCGAAGTCGATCCGCGTTTCGGCGAGCCTCAGCGCGTGGGCCAGCAACACCAGCAGGGCCGGTCAGAGATGAGTGAGTCGGTGGTAAAAGCCCGGCTCTTCAATCAGCATCTTGACCTCATTCAGGGCAGTGCTCAGATTGTGAGCAGCCTCCGTCATCGTCCGACCCATCGGCTGATCCTCACCGACGAGCGGTCGAGTCGGATGAGCCAGAGACTGCATTCGATCCATCGCCTCGTTCGCGCGTATCAACGAGTCTGCGATGGCCGCGATCTCGCTCTCATATAGCCACTGGACCCCCGCCTGAGCGAGGCGTGGGCGGGCAGCCTCCCTTAGCGCAGCCCACTCACCACAGAGATCATGGAGATCGGCCCGGTGCTGGCCTGGTATGCCCTGGAGATGGCGCGCAGCCGCATCACGATCGCCCTGCAGGCCTCCATAACTGAACTGGCCCACATTCAGAGCGATGTATGTGAGCGCGTCTCGCAGCTGGAGAACCTTGCCGTATGACGTCAGGAAGGACGCAACGGAAGTTTGTGTGAACGCCACGGCGGCCCGCCTCTCAGAGTCCCTAGCCTGAACTTCGGCCACGCGGCTCAAGATGAGGAGAGCGACGGGCACAGCGAATGCGAAGCCGGTAACGCTGCTTACGAGGTTGGTGAAAAAGGGCTGACTCGCCCACCAGCCCAAGGAGTCGCCCACGACGCCCGCTGCCAGTAGCACCGAGCCCAAGCTCAAGAGGGCCAAGGAGCCGCGACGAATCAGACTGGGCGTCTCGCGCCAGAAGCTTCGGACTTGGTGATACAAGTGTCCCTCCCGAGAATTTGGCCAGGTAACCTTCGCGGGCACGAGCCGACGGCAGCGACCGGCACGACGCTGTCGTAGCCCGAGGTGACTCGGGGCTTCGCTGCATAGGCTCAACAGTTGCTCTACCTGTATACCTACTCATATGTCTGGTCTCCGCCGTTCATGCCGTCATGGGCAAGAGCGCGCCACGACGTACCCACTTCGTGACTGAGGAGGACTCGGTGGCAACTGTCAGGGCGACGGACGCAACCGTGGGTGAGATAACCAATAACTAGATGCCCGCTGGGAGCATCGCGCACTCCCTCCTCCGATTCACCCGCCTTCCGCCCCCTTGCACCCATCCGAGTGGTGTTCATCTGAACATCAACGCCTCACGGGCACCGGTCCCTTGCTTTGCGGCTCTCATACACATGATGAGCAAACACGCAAATCACCCAACCTGAAAGCGAGGGGCCATGGCTCG